>NZ_JBFRCU010000041.1:0-59150 GCF_052113205.1 Inquilinus sp. YAF38
CTCCGAGCACTGGGTCGTGCTGTCCGGCACCGCCCGCGTCACCATGGAGGGCCAGTCCCGCATCCTGCGGGAGAACGAGGCCGTCTACCTGCCGATCGGCACCGACCACAAGCTCGAGAACCCCGGCAAGATCGACCTTGAGCTGATCGAGGTCCGCACCGGCCCCTATCTCGGCGAGGACGACGTCGTCCGGCTGGAAGAGCCCTGAGGCGGAAGTCGTGGGCTGAGTTCGCCACGGCGAGCCCGGCCTATGGGTGCCACAATGCCATGGTGTCCGTGATCCGCTGCCGGGCCGTGGCGACCACCGCGTCGGACACAGTCTGTCGGGTCAGGAACTCGGCCCAGCTGAACAGGTCCGCCAGCGCCGCCATCCGGCGCCATGCCGCCGGCAGGTCGCCGCCCGCCGCGCGGTAACCGGCGGCCAC
Organism: Inquilinus sp. YAF38; assembly: GCF_052113205.1. Classification (NCBI taxonomy): domain Bacteria; kingdom Pseudomonadati; phylum Pseudomonadota; class Alphaproteobacteria; order Rhodospirillales; family Rhodospirillaceae; genus Inquilinus; species Inquilinus sp. YAF38. The sequence continues at coordinate 426 of NZ_JBFRCU010000041.1, forward strand.
GGCATCGGCGAAGCCCGGGCGAGGTCCGAGCGGCGGCCGCAGCAGGTTGCCGAAATCGAAGAACGGGCTGCCGGCGAAGGCGAACTCCCAGTCCAGCACGGCGGCGACGGCCCAGCCGCTGGCTTCGGGACGGACCAGTATGTTGGTGCCGCCGAAATCGGAATGGGTCAGGCAGGGCGGGCCGGGCCATAGGTCGAGCAACCCGGCCTCGCGATCGGCGAAGGCGATCAGCCGGCCGGCCAGGTAGCGGCCCAGGCGCTCGCCGCCAGGGCCATCGACCAGCACATGTCGCAGGAAGCCGATCAGCCCGGCGCCGCCGGCATCGACCGGCTCGGCCACCGCCAGCGATCCGTCGAAAAAGCCGCTGCGGTCGAAGCGCACGGCATGGATCGCCGCCAGCGCACCGCCGATGGAACGGCCGAGCGGCAGAAGCGCCGAATCGTCCAGCTCGCGGGCAGCCTCGTCCAGGCGCTGTCCGTCGGTCCATTCCAGCAGGGCGAAGGGCAGCCCCGTCACCGGCTCGTTGCCGCTGCCCAGGAGGCCAGGGACGGGGAGGCCGCGTTCAGCGGCCAGGGCGGGGATCGCCCGTTCCTTCGCCGCCTGCGCCGGGTCGCGCTGGAACAGCCGCAGCACCACCGGTGGATGGCTGTCGAGGTCGAGGCGGAGATTGGTGTTGGCGAGGCCGCCCGACAGCTCGGTGACCCGCAGCACCGCAGGCCGGCCGGGCAGGGATCGGGCCAGCGCAGACGCCTGGTCCGGGCTGAGGACCGCCGCCGGATAGGGCCTCGACCAGCTCTCGCGCATGGCTTAGCGGCTCAGCGCGGGGACCACCCGGTCGGCCATGGCCGGCACCTCGGCGAGGTCGTGGTAGAGGCCGAAGCCGAAGCGCAGCCGATCGTCGCGGTGGTCGACGACGATGCCGGCGGCGCACAGCCGGTCGTCGATCGCGCCAGCGGCTTCCGTGCGGTAGGTCAGGAAATGGCCGCGGACCGGGGTGTCGAGCGGCACCAGCAGTCGGCCGCGGGCGAGGTCCGGCACCCCGGCCCGGTCGAGCGCGCCGGCGAAGCCCTGCTGCAGCGCCAGCACGTGATCGTGGATCGCCGGCACGCCGATGCCGTGCGCGTCCAGCAGGTCGAGCACGGCAAGCAGGCGGTACAGGCCGGAGGGATCGAAGGTCGAGCCGAGGAAGCGGCTGCCGTCGATGCCGTAGGGCACGCGCCCGTCCTGCGCTCCGGCCAAGGCACCGAAGGCGGCGTACCAGCCGGTGTCGCGTGGCCGCGGGCCGTAGCCCGGCGGCACATGCAGGAAGCAGGCGCCTTCGCCGGCCATGGCGTATTTGTATCCGCCGGCGATGTAGAAGGCGCGGCCGGCGATGGCGGACAGATCGGTCGGCAACGCCATGAAGCCGTGATAGCCGTCGATCGCGACCAGCGTCTCCCGGTCCGGCACCGCCGCCACCAGCGCTGCCAGGTCGGKCACGGCATAGCCGGAGTTGAAGAACACCTGGCTGAAGAACACCAGATCGTGGCCGCCGGCCGCGGCCGCAGCGGCGAAGCGGGCGGGGAAGTCGGCAGTCGGCTCCTGCGCCACACGGGTGACCTGGACCAGCCCGTCCTCCTCCAGCCGCGTGACCTGCCGGCGGACGCTGTGGAACTCGGAATCGGTGGTCAGCACCCGGGCCGGCCGGTCCGCCGGCAGGCAGGACAAGAGGCGCCGCACGAACTCATGCGTGTTCGGCGCGAAGGCCAGTGAGGTCGGCTCGGGTAGGCTTAAAATGGCTGCGATCCGCGCCTGCAGCCGCGGCACCACATCGCCGAACACCAGCTCCCATTTGTGGTCGGCGAGGCGGGCGGTGTCCTCGACGTAACGGAGCTGGGCCTCGAAGACGACATCGGGCCAGAGATGATGGCTGTGCGCGGCCAGGTGCAGCCGCTCCGGCGCTGCCGCGAGGAAGCGGGAGAACAGCGGCTTGAAGCTCATACTCCAGCCTCCCCGTCATAGGACAGTCCGGTGCGGCGGGTGATCTCGTCCGGCAGCGGCGGCAGGGCCGAGCGCGGGATCAGATAGGTCGACAGGGTGAACAGGTCGCCGAACACCCGGTGCCGCTCGGCGGTGCGGGCCAGATAGTCGTGGCCGGACGACCCGCCGGTGCCGGTCTTCAGCCCGATCATGCGCTGGACCATCAGCGCGTGGCGGTAGCGCCACAGCGTCATGGTCTCGTCGAGGTCCATCAGCAGGCTCAGCAGCCCGAACGGCACCTGCAGCGCCGGCTCGTCGCGGTAAAGGTTGATGAACAGGGCAGCCTGCAACGCTCGCCAGGACATGCGCCATGACCCCTGCGCCACCTCCTCGGCATGGCGGGTCTCGTCGAACAGCGCGTCGAAGCGCGACAGCGCCTGGCGCAGCGCCGCAACCTCCTTCTCCCGCGCCGTGTCGTCCAGCGTCGGATGGGCGGTCAGGTGGCCGATGTCGCCCTCCAGCATCGCCACCACGGCCTGGCGGTAGGCCTCGCGGAAGCGGTAGCCGCCGAGCTCGATGAACGGCGTGCGGGCCAGCCAGGCGTCGAGCTGCTCGAACAGGCTGGGCTGGCCGCCGGCCGCCACCACCTTCTCGCGTCCCGGCGATTCCAGCCTCGCCTCGAAGGATCGGCCCTCATAGGCCAGCCGGTCGGCTGCGCGCAGGCCGAGGCGGATCTCGATCAGCCGGAACTGCGCGCTCTGGAAGCCCGAGGCCGGGCGCAGCAGGTCGCGGAAATCGAGGAAGTCGAGCGGCGTCATGGTCTCCAGCACGTCGAGCTGGTGCACGCCGAGCTTCAGGATCTCGTGGATGCGGCGCAGGGCGCGGCTGGCGCGGCCGACGGCGCGGTCGTCGACCCGATCGGCGGCGAACACCCCCTGCACGGCATCGAGCTCGAACAGGATCTGCTTGAACCACAGCTCGTAGGCCTGGTGGACGATGATGAACAGCATCTCGTCATGCGCCGGCCGGCCGACCTTCTCGCTTTCGCGGTCCTGCAGGTTGAGCAGCTGGTCGAGCCGCAGATAGGATGCGTAGTGGACGCCTGGTTCGGCCATAGCACGTCTCCCGGTGGCTATGCCTGCCGGTTGCCGACCGGAGTCGACCGCGGTCCAGTGCTGATGATGACCGGAAGCTAGCGCAGGGGCGGCGCTGACGACAAGACGGCAACCAGCGGCTCACCGGCTCACTGCAGCTTGCGGGTGTCCTCGATCACCTTGCCGTCATTCGGCAGGCTGCCCGGCGGCACCGCCGCCACCGCGGCGCGCACCTTGGCGACGTCGAGCATCGTCTCGGCCACGGCATCGGCCACCGCGGCATCGGCGCTTTCCACCTGCAACACCACGTCGTCGATGCCTTGCTGGCTCTTTACCACCAGCCGGCCGCGCTCCAGCCCGTGGCGCTTCAGCACCTCGGCGATCTGGCCGGGATGGACGAACAGGCCGCGCACCTTGGTGCTCTGGTCGGCCCGGCCGAGCCAGCCGCGCAGCCGCGGCGCGGTGCGGCCGCAGGGGCTGCGCCCGGGCAGGATGGCGGACAGGTCGCCGGTGGCGAAGCGGATCCAGGGCGTGCAGCGGTCGAAGCTGGTGACCACCACCTCGCCGACCTCGCCCTCCGGCACCAGGTCGCCGGTGCCGGGGCGGACGATCTCGACCAGGATGCCCTCGGCCAGCACCAGCCCCTCATGCGCCTCGGTCTCATAGGCGATCAGGCCGAGATCGGCAGTGCCGTAGCTCTGGAACAGGTCGATGGCGCGGGCGGAGTAGAACTCGCGCAGCGGCGGCAGCAGCGGCCCGCCGGAGACATGGGCCAGCTTCACCGAGCTGCTGTCGTGGCCGAGTTGGTCCGCCTTCTCCAGGATCAGCTTCAGGAAGTCGGGCGTGCCGACATAGCCGCGCGGCTTCAGGTCGGCCATGGCCCGCGCCTGCAGCTCGGTGTTGCCGGTGCCGGCCGGGATCACGGCGCAGCCCAGCGCCTCGGCGCCGGTCTCGAACATCACGCCGGCCGGGGTGAAGTGGTAGGAGAAGCAGTTCTGCAGGATGTCGCCTTCGCGGAAGCCGCTGGCGAACAGGGCGCGGGCGGTGCGCCACATATCGATGCCATGGGCCTCGCCCTCGTAGATCGGGCCGGGGGAGCCGAAGATTCGGCGGAACTGGCCCGGCCGGACCGTGGTCAGCCCGCCGAAGGGCAGGTCGACAGCCTGGATCGTCGGCAGGTCGGATTTCCGGATCAGCGGCAGCTCCGCCAGCTCGGCCCGGCTGGTCACCGCCGCCGGGTCGAATCCGGCCAGGCGCTTGGCATAGCCGGGGGCGGCGGCCTTGGCATGGGCGATCTGGGCCGGCAGCTCGGCCAGCAGCGCCGCCTCCCGCGCCTCGGGCGGACGGGTATCGAGATCGTCGTAATGCTCGGCCATGGGGGTGCCCCACCGTGTGTCGTGTCGAAGCTGCAAGCATGGCGCCGCCTGCCGGGGCAGACAATGCCGGGAGGTGGATACCGCTATAGCCAGCGCTTGCGGCGCTTGAAGCTCTTCAGGTTCTTGAAGCTCTTGCGCTGCTCTCCGCCGCCGCCGAGGTAGAACTCCTTGACGTCCTCGTTGGCCGCCAGGGCCTCGGCGGTGCCGTCCAGCACCACCTTGCCGTTCTCCATGATGTAGCCGGTGTCGGCGCAGGACAGCGCCATCCGGGCGTTCTGCTCGACCAGCAGGATCGAGATGCCGAGATCGGTGTTGAGGCGGCGGATGATGCCGAACACCTCCTTCACCATCAGCGGCGACAGGCCCATCGACGGCTCGTCCATCAGGATCAGCTTCGGCCGCGCCATCAGCGCCCGGCCGATCGCCAGCATCTGCTGCTCGCCGCCGGACAGGTAGCCGGCCAGGCCGTTCCGCTCGCGCAGCCGCGGGAAGTAGCCGTAGACCCGGTCGATGTCGTCGGCGATGCCGCGGTCGCGCCGGGTGTGGGCGCCGAGCCGGAGATTCTCGACGCAGCTCATGTCGGCGACGATGCGGCGCCCCTCCATCACCTGGAAGATGCCCCGGCGCACCACGGCGCCGGGGTCGAGGTCATGAATCGGCTGGCCCTCGTAGCGGATGGCGCCGCGGGTGACTGCCCCGTCCTCGGTGCCCAGCAGGCCGGAGATCGCCTTCAGCGTCGTCGACTTGCCGGCCCCGTTGGCGCCCAGCAGCGCCACGATCGACCCCTGCGGCACCGCGAGGCTGAGGCCCCGCAGCACCAGGATGACGTCGTTGTAGACGACCTCGATGTTCTCGACCGACAGCAGCGGCGGGGCGGTCATGCCGCCACCAAAGCCTTCCGGTTCCTCTTCTTGTCATCCTCGGGCTTGACCCGAGGATCCAGGGGCCACCAGGAACCGCTCCGGCCGCCCCTGGATGCCCGGGTCAAGCCCGGGCATGACAGGAATGGAAGGGAAGAACCGGAAGCGCTCAGCACATCAGTACCCCAGCCATTCCGGGCGGCGGGGCAGGGTGATCTCGGCCACCTTCTCCAGCGACATGGTGCCGTCGGCCATCAGCGCCGTGACCTCCTTGCCCTGGGTCGTGCCCTTCACATGGCCCTGGTAGATCGGCACGGTCATCAGCCCGCGATGGTCGGTCGCGGTCCAGGTCGAGGGCAGGCACACCCCCTCCAGCCCGGCCGGCACCCAATCCTTCTTCTCGTACATCGCGTCGCGGATGGCGACGCCGGTGACCGCGCCCTTGGTCTTCGCCGCCTTGATCGCCTCGACCATGTAGGAGGTGGCGCAGACGCCGGCGAGGTAGCTCAGCGGGCGATAGGTCTCGCCCGTGGAATCGCTGGTCTTCGAGATCTCGCGCACCCGGTCCATGCCGGCATTCTTGTCGGTCCAGATCGCGCCGGTGCGGACCGCGACCACCACGCCGTCGGCGTTCTGGCCGGCCGCCTTCATGATGTTCTCGTCATAGCCCCAGACATTGGCCACGAACTGTACCTTGGTGCCGGCGGTGGCGCAGGCGTTCAGCAGCGACGGGGTTGAGCCGGCGATGTTGGCGATATAGGCGTAGTTGGCGCCCTTCTCCTTCAGCGTCAGGCATTGCGGCGTGAAGTCGCCCGGCGCCATGGTGTACTGGATCGGATCCAGCACCTCGAAGCCCAGCTCCTGCGCGTATTCGTTGCAGGCCACCTTGGGCGAGTTCGGGTATGGGTGGTTGTCGCCCATATGGACCCATTTCCCCTTGCCCTGGCCGCCCTTCTTCTTCCAGTCGTCGGCCGCCCATTGCGCCAGCGCCCGGCAGGCGTCGGAGTAGGAGGGACCGTAGAAGAAATTGAACGGAGTCGCCTTGGTCGCCTTCGGCGCCTTGCCGGTCGGGTCGGTCAGCGCTCCGGAATAAGAGCCGGAGTAGTAGGGGATCTGGTCCTTGCCGATGAACTCGATCAGCGCCTCGGTGTCGGCCGTGCCCCAGCCGGCGATGGCGACGACATGCTCGTTCGCCACCAGCCGCTGGTACTCGGAGACCGCCTGCGGCGCCTTGTAGGCGTAGTCATAGGTCTCGAAGGCGATGTCGTCGCCGTCGACCCCGCCATTCTCGTTGACCCAGTTCAGCGTGTCGGCGACGCCGTCGGCATAGGGCACGCCGATCGACGCCGTGGGGCCGGTCAGGTCGGCGATGTGGCCGACGGGAATGTCGTCTTCAGCGAAGGCCGGGGTGGCGCACAGGCCGACCAGGGCGGTGGCGGTGAGCAGGGATCGCATCGGTGTCTCCTCCATGGCGGCCGTTCTGTCGCGGCCGGGTTCAGTACGAGAAGGGATACAGCTTCCACCAGGCCTTGATCTGGCGCCAGCGATGGGCCAGCCCGTCCGGCTCGAAGATCAGGAACAGGATGATGGCGATGCCGACCGCCATCTCCTTCAGGAAGTTGATGCCGACGCGCAGGTCGAGCGTCTTGTACAGCCAGGTGCCGCGGATCAGCCGCACCAGCCAGTCCATCACATCCGGCAGCGACACCATGAAGACGGTGCCCAGGATCGTGCCCATGATCGAGCCGAGGCCGCCGATGATGATCATGCCGAGGAACTCGATCGATTTCAGGATCGTGAACTCCTCGACCGAGACCACCTGCAGGTAATGGGCGTAGAGCGCGCCGCCGACCCCGGCGTAGAAGGCGGCGATGCCGAAGGACAGCACCCGGTATTTCGTCAGGTTGATGCCCATGATCTCGGCGGCCAGGTAGTGGTCGCGCACGGCGACGAAGGCGCGGCCGTCGCGCGAGCGCATCAGGTTGGTCGCGGCCAGGTACAGCAGCGTTCCCCAGAACAGCACGATGTAGAAGTAGTTGATGCGGTCGACCTCCCAGCCGAACAGGGAGACCGGGGCGGCATGGGCGCCGGCGACGCCGCCGGTGAACCAGCCGGCGCGGGCGAAGAAATCCTCCAGGATGACCTGGGCGGCGAGGGTGGCGATGGCCAAGTACAGGCCTTTGATCCGCGCTGCCGGGATGCCGAAGATCAGGCCGATCGCCGCGGTCATCACCCCGGCGATCGGGATGCAGAAGAACACCGGGATGCCGGTGCTGCGGTTCAGCCAGGCCGAGGCGAAGGCGCCGAAGCCGAAGAACACGGCATGGCCGATCGAGATCTGGCCGGTGAAGCCGACCAGGATGTTGAGGCCCAGCGCGGCGACGGCGAGGTAGCCGATCTCGATCAAGCTGTCGATCCAGCCCTTGGACAGCCAGCCGAGCTGCACCGCGATCGGCGCGAACGCCAGCAGCGCCAGGATAGCGATGACGCTGCGCCGGCTGAAGGCATCGGCGAAGATCGTGGTGTCGGCGGCGTAGCCGGTGCGGAAGTCGCCGCAGGGGCGGGCATAGGCGTTGGCCATTTACGGGCCTCTCCCTGTTTTCGCTTCCCCTTCATCGTCATCCCCGCGAAAGCGGGGATCTCCCGCCGTTCTCGATGCCATCGAGATTCCCGCTTTCGCGGGAATGACGGGTAAGGGGGAGGGCGGCGAGTGTCTCATCCTCACACCCTCTCGATGTCGCGGGTGCCGAACAGGCCGTAGGGCTTGATCATCAGGATCACGATCAGGACGTAGAAGGGGGCGATCTTCAGCATGTTGCCCCAGCCCAGGAAGGTGACGTCGAGCCAATGGGCGAAATGCTCCAGCACGCCGATGATCAGCCCGCCCAGCACGGCGCCGACGACGCTGTCCAGCCCGCCCAGGATCACCGCCGGGAATACCTTGATGCCGAAGCCGGAGAGGGCGGAGGACACGCCGTTGACCACGCCGACGACGATGCCGGCGACCGACGACACCATGGCCGAGATCGCCCAGGCCATGGCGAAGACCTGTTTCACCGAGATGCCCATCGACTGCGCCACCTGCTGGTCGAAGGCGGTGGCGCGCATCGCCAGGCCCATGCGCGAGAATTTGAAGAACCAGGCGAAGCCGCCCATGATGAACAGGCTGATCGCCATCGACAGGATGTAGACGGTCTGCACCTGCAGCCCGAAGATGTCGACCGACCGAGTCTCGAACACCGGCGGGAAGGGCTGGGCTGAGACGCCGAAGATCCAGGCCATCAGCGGCTGGAACACCAGCGACAGCCCGATCGTGACCATGATGACGGAGATCACCGGCTTGCCGATCAGCGGCCGCAGCACCACCACCTGCAGCAGGATGCCGAACACCAGCATGAAGGCCAGGGTGATGGCGAAGCCGACCACGAAGGGCACCTGGTACTTGGTCAGCACCCACCAGCAGATCCAGGCGCCGATCAGCAGGAACTCGCCCTGGGCGAAGTTCACCACCCGGCTGGCCTTGTAGATCAGCACGAACGACATCGCGACGACGCCGTACAGCGTGCCGACGATCACACCGTTGACCAGGAGCTGGAACAGGAAGGCGAGGTTCATCTCCGCCTCACTCCAATATCGGCCGTCATCCCGGCCAAGCGGCGAAGCCGCGCCGAGCCGGGATCTCTTTCCGCGCTCGATGCCATCGAGATTCCCGCTTTCGCGGGAATGACGTCGAGGAGATAGGCGAGGTTCATGGGCTCACTCCGCCGCGTGGCGCTGCCCGGCGCGGCCGGGGGCGAGGTCGACCACCTTGAGCGTGGTGCGGATCCGCTGCCGGGTGCCGTCCTGGAAGGCGATGGTGGTGTCGACCGGGATCGCCGGGTCGCCGCGATAGATCGCGTCGATGATGTCGCCGTATTTCTCGCCGATCACGCTGCGGCGCACCTTGCGGGTGCGGGTCAGCTCGCCGTCATCGGCGTCCAGCTCCTTGTACAGCAGCAGGAAGCGGCGGATGCGCTGCGCCTCCGGCAGGCCGGCATTCACCGTCTCGACCTCGCGGCGGATCAGGCCGTAGACCTCGTCCCGCGCCGACAGGTCGGTGTAGGTGGTGAAGGCGATGCGGCTCTTCTCCGCCCATTTCGACACGATCGGGAAGCGGATGCAGATGATCGCCGCCAGGTCCGGCCGGCCATGGCCCAGGACCACCACCTCGCCGACATAGGGTGAGAATTTCAGCTTGTTCTCAATGTATTGCGGGCTGAACCTGCCGCCTTCGCTGGTGACGGCAAGGTCCTTCATCCGGTCGATCACCACCAGATGCCCCTTGCCGTCGACATAGCCGGCGTCGCCGGTGGCCAGCCAGCCGTCGCGCAGGTCGGCCTTGGACGCCTCCTCGTTGCGGTAATAGCCGAGGAACATGTTAGGGTGGCGGGTGACAATCTCGCCGACGCCGTTCGGGTCCGGCGCCTCGATCCGCAGTTCGACGCCGTCGTCGAAGCCGATTCCGACCGTGTCGAAATCGACGTCGCCTTCCCGGTGGATGGTGTAGGCGCCCAGCAGCTCGGTCTGGCCGTAGAGCTGGCGCAGCGGCACCCCCATGGCGAGGAAGAAGCGGAAGGTCTCCGGCCCCAGCGCTGCCCCGCCGGTCGCGGCCGAGCGCAGCCGGGAGAAACCCAACCGGTCGCGCAACGCCGCGAAGAGCAGGATCTTCGCCAGCGTCGATTTCTTGTTCTGGCCAAGCGCTTTCAGGCCGAACTTCATGCCGAGGTCGAACAGGCGGCGCTTGAGCCGGGAGGCGTCCATCATCCGGCTGCGGACATCGGCGGCCAGCCCCTCCCACACCCGCGGCGCCAGCAGCACGAAGGTCGGGCCGATCTCGCGAAAATCGGCCCAGCTGGTGCTCTGCTCCTCGACGAAGTTCACCACCATCCGGCACTGCAGCGCCTTCCCGAAGACGTAGACCTGCTCCATGATCCAGGGCAGCGGCAGCACCGAGACGTATTCGTCGTGCGGCCCCTGCGGGTCGACCGCCAAGTAGCTGGCGGTGTGGCGGATCACCGACCCGGCCGCCAGCATGGCCAGCTTCGGCTGCGCCGTCGTGCCGGAGGTGGTGCACAGCACCGCGACATCCTCGCCGCGCGTCGCCGCCACCATGCGGTCGTAGATTCCGGGATCGGCCGCCAGCAGCGGGGCGCCGAGGGCGATGAAGTCGTCGACCGGCAGCAGCCGCGGATCCTCGTATTTCCGCATGCCGCGCGGGTCGGAATAGACGATGTGGCGGACGCTGGGGATGCGGTCGTCCAGGCCCAGCAGCTTATCGACCTGCTCCTCGTCCTCGGCCAGCACGATGGCGACCGAGGCGTGCCCGATCAGATAGGCCACCTCCTCGTCCAGCGCGTCGCGGTACAGGCCCAGGCTCATGGCACCGGCGGCGTGGGCGGCGATCTGGCCGGCCACCCAGTCCGGCCGGTTGTCGCCGATCAGCCCGACCACGGCGCCGGACCCGATGCCCAGTGCGCGGAGCGCCAGGGCGAAGCCGCGCACCCGGGCGTGGAAGCCGGCCCAGCTGATCTCCTGCCAGATGCCGAAATCCTTCTCGCGCAGCGCCACCTCGCCCGGCCATTGCGCGGCGTTGCGGGCCAGCAGCTTGGGGAAGGTGTCGAAGGCGGCGTCGCTCAAGCCGCCTCCTCCTCATCGTCCACTTCGCCGAGATAGGCGCGGCGGACATGGGCATCGGCCAGCACCTCCTCGGGCGTGCCCTCGGCGATCCTGCGGCCGAAATCCAGCACCATGACGCGGTGCGAGATGTCCATCACCACGCCCATGTCGTGCTCGATCATGATCACCGTCATGCCCCATTCGGCGTTGAGGTCGACGATGTAGCGGGCCATGTCCTCCTTCTCCTCGAGGTTCATGCCGGCCATCGGCTCGTCGAGCAGGATCAGGTCGGGCTTCAGCGCGATGGCGCGGGCCAGCTCGACCCGCTTGCGCAACCCGTAGGACAGGGTGCCGGCCAGGGCGCGGCGGATATGCTGGATCTCGAGGAAGTCGATGATCTCCTCGACCGCGCGGCGGTGCCGAAGCTCCTCCTGCCGGGCGCCGCCCAGCCACCACAGCGCGCCGGTCAGCACGTTGTTCTTCAGCAGGTGGTGGCGCCCGACCATGATGTTGTCGAGCACCGACATATGCGCGAACAGCGCCAGGTTCTGGAAGGTGCGGCCGAGGCCGAGCTCGGCCCGGGCGCTGGGCCTCAGCCGGGTGATGTCGCGACCCTTGTAGTGGATGCGGCCGGCGGTCGGGCTGTAGCGGCCGGAGATGCAGTTGACCATCGAGGTCTTGCCGGCGCCGTTCGGGCCGATGATCGAGAACAGCTCGCCGCGGCGGACGGTGAAGCCGACATCGGTCAGGGCCTTGACCCCGCCGAAGGCGAGGCTGACCGAATCCGCGGTCAGAAGCGCATCTCCCGGTGCTGGCGGCGCGGCCGCAGCCTGCATGCTCTCTCCCCCTGTTTCGCGTCCGGCACCTCTGGCGGGTGCCTTGTCCAGGTCAGTGTCGTGGAAGCGGCCGGAAAGGCAATCAGCAAAACGTCTACAGGACGCCGATCGCGATATCGCCTATGGCATGATCGTCCTCCGCACCGGCCCCGGCGACGCCGAGCGCGCCGACCACGGCGCCGGCGTCGCGCCAGGGGAAGCCGCCGGGCTGCACCAGGATCTCGCCCAGCCCGGCCAGCTGCGCCGCCTCGACCGGGTCGCGGCCGAGGCGCAGGGCCGGATCGCGGGTCGCTTCGCCGAAATGCAGCGCCGCGGCCGCCCGGCGCCGCGCGATCTCCAGCATCAGGTGGCCGACGCCGTCCATCCGCGCCGCGGCGACGACATGGCCGCCGCGGTCGACCACCACGGCGGCGACCTGCTGCTCGCGGCGTCCGGCCTCGGCCAGGGCGCCCGCCAGAACGGCCTGAGCTTCGGCAAGGGCGGGGGCGAAGTCTGGCATGGCACTCTCCGGTTCGGCGGCACGGCCATCATAACAGCGCCGACCGCCTCCGCTGCAGCGCGAAAGAATCGTACGCACGCCCCTTGATCCCGGGGCCGGTTGCGGCCACGCTCATTCCATGAGCTTCACGCTGAACGCCGATCAGGACGCCATCCGCGATGCCGCGCGCGCCTTCGCCGCGGAGCAGATGGCCCCCCATGCCGCCCGCTGGGACGAGGAGCAGATCTTCCCGGTCGACACGCTGCGCCAGGCCGCGGCCCTGGGCTTCGCCGGCATCTATTGCGGCGAGGCGCATGGCGGCAGCGGCCTGACCCGCCGCGACGCCGCAATCGTGTTTGAGGAGCTGTCGGCCGCCTGCGTCTCCACCGCCGCCTATATCTCGATCCACAACATGGTCGGCTGGATGATCGACAGCTTCGGGTCGGACGAGCTGAAGGCGCGCTTCCTGCCGTCGCTGATGACGATGGAGCGTTTCGCCAGCTACTGCCTGACGGAGCCCGGCTCCGGCTCCGACGCCGCCTCGCTGCGCACCCGCGCGGTGCGCGACGGCGATCATTACGTGCTGAACGGCACCAAGGCCTTCATCTCCGGCGGCTCGACCTCCGACGTCTATGTCGTGATGGTGCGCACCGGCGAGGCCGGGCCGAAGGGCATCTCGGCGGTGATCGTCGAGAAGGGCACGCCCGGCCTGTCCTTCGGCAAGAAGGAGAAGAAGCTGGGCTGGAACAGCCAGGTCACCACCATGGTGATCTTCGAGGATTGCCGGGTGCCGGTCGCCAACCGGCTGGGCGAGGAAGGGCAGGGCTTCACCTTCGCGATGAAGGGGCTGGATGGCGGCCGCGTGAACATCGGCGCCTGCTCGCTCGGCGGCGCCCGTGCCTGCCTGGAGGCGGCGCGCGGCCACATGCTGCAGCGCAGCCAGTTCGGCCGGAAGATCGCCGAGTTCCAGGCGCTGCAGTTCAAGCTGGCCGACATGGCGATCGACCTGGACGCGGCCCGGCTGATGATCCACCGCGCCGCGGATTCGCTGGACCGGCGCGACCCGGACGCGACCCAGCATTGCGCCATGGCCAAGCGCTTCGCCACCGACGCCGGCTTCCGGATCTGCAACGATGCGCTGCAGCTGCATGGCGGCTACGGCTACATCAAGGACTATCCGGTGGAACGCTTCCTGCGCGACGTCCGCGTCAACCAGATCCTGGAAGGCACCAACGAGATCATGCGCCTGATCGTGGCCCGCCGCCTGCTGGCGGAGTAGGGGCCGGATGACACTGCCATGACCGACGAGATCCTGTTCGACCGCGAAGGGCCGATCGCCATCGTGACGCTGAACCGGCCGAGGGCGCTGAACGCGCTGACGCTGGCGATGTGCCGGGCGCTGCTGCCGAAGCTGGCGGAGTGGGCGGAGGATCCGGAGCTGCACGCCGTGGTGCTGCGCGGCGCCGGCGACCGCGCCTTCTGCGCCGGCGGCGACATCCGCGCGGTCTATGAGCGTGGGCCGCAGGGTGGCGTGCCGGGCGGCGACCGGAAGCAGGATTTCTTCTGGGTCGAGTACCGGCTGAACCATGCCATCCACCATTTCCCCAAGCCCTGGATCGCGCTGCTCGACGGCGTCACCATGGGTGGCGGGCTCGGCCTGTCGGTGCATGGCTCGCACCGGGTGACGACCGAAAAGACGCTCAGCGCCATGCCGGAATGCGGCATCGGCCTGTTCCCGGACATCGGCGGCGGCTGGTTCCTGTCGCGCTGTCCGGGCGAGACCGGCACCTATCTGGCCCTGACCGGCGCGCGCATTGGCGCCGCCGACATGCTTTTCACCCGGATTGGGACACATCACGTCGCCTCGGCCCGGGTCGACGACCTGGTCGCAGCGCTGGCCGATGCCGAATGGATCGGCCAGGGCGGGCTGGTGGCCGAGGCGGCGCTGCAGCGCTTCGCGGCCGATCCCGGCGAACCGGCCCTGGCGCCGTTGCGCCCGGCGATCGACCGCTGCTTCGGTCACGACACGGTCGAGGAGATCCTGGCGGCGCTGGACGCCGAGGCCGGCGAGTGGGCCCAGGCCGCGGCGGCACAGATCCGCGCCGGGTCCCCGACCAGCCTGAAGGTGACGTTGCGCCAGATCCGCCAGGGCAAGACCATGATCTACGACGCGGTGGCGGCGATGGAGTACCGCATGGTCCACCGCTTCCTGGCCAAACCCGACTTCTTCGAGGGGGTCCGGGCGCAGCTGGTCGACAAGACCCGCGACCCGAAATGGCGGCCGGCGACGCTGGCCGAGGTGGACGATGCCGCGGTCGCCGCCTATTTCCAGCCGCTGCCCGGCCATGAGCTGAGCTTCGACTGAACCAATGACGGGCGGTGAACGCCCGGGTGTGAGGAGACCCCGATGTCGCTGCGAATCGCCTTTCTCGGGCTCGGCCATATGGGCCGGCCGATGGCGCTGAATCTGGTCAAGGCCGGGCACCGTGTGTCCGGCTTCGACCCGGTGGAGTCGGTGCGCGAGGCGGTGGCGAAGGAAGGGATCGCCGCCAAGCCGTCGATCGCCGCCGCGGTCGACGACGCCCAGGTGGTGGTCAGCATGCTGCCGACCGGCGGCCATGCCCGCGAGGCCTATCTCGGCGAGAACGGGGTCTGCGCCAGCGCACCGCCGGGAGCCTTGCTGATCGACTGCTCGACCATCGATGTCGACAGCGGGCGCCTGATCGCGAAGGAGGCGGCGGCGCGCGGCTTCGCCATGGTCGATGCGCCGGTCTCGGGCGGCACCGGCGGCGCCGCGGCCGGCACCCTGACCTTCATGGTCGGCGGCCCGGACAAGGCCTTCCACCAGGCCGAGCCGGTGCTGCAGGCGATGGGCAAGGCCGTGATCCACACCGGTGGCCCGGGCACCGGCCAGGCGGCGAAGATCTGCAACAACATGGTGCTCGGCATCTCGATGATTGCGGTGTCGGAGGCCTTCGCCCTGGCCGACAAGCTGGGGCTGGAGCGGCAGAAGCTGTTTGACGTGTCGTCGAAGAGTTCCGGCCAGTGCTGGTCGCTGACCACATATTGCCCGGTGCCCGGGCCGGTGCCGACCTCGCCGGCCAATCGTGACTACAAGCCCGGCTTCACCGCGGCGATGATGCTGAAGGATCTGCGCCTGTCGCAGTCCGCGGCCCAGGCAGCCGGCGCCGCCACTCCGCTCGGTGCCGCGGCCGCCGCGCTCTACACCCTGTTCGTCAACGAAGGCGCGGCAGACACCGACTTCTCCGGCATCTTCAAGCTGATCTCAGGCGAGAAATAGGCAGGCTTTTCCGTTTGTCGGGCATAATCGTTGGCCCAAGACTCGGGAGGGACCCATGCGCAAGCTCGCCGCCTCGATCGCGGTTCTTCTGTCCTTGAGTGGAGCACCGTCGATGGCCGCCGATCCCGGCATTCCCGCCCTGCCGCCAACCGACCAGCCGCTGCGCGACTTCGTCACCCGGGTCGAGGCGGACCGCCGCATCACCTTCCGGCTGTTCGCGCCGGAGGCGAAGGCGGTCTCGGTCGTGTTCGGCTCGATGGACCCGGCCAAGGTCAAGGCGACGCCGATGACGAAGGACGGGCGCGGTGTCTGGTCCGTCGCGGTCGGCCCGGTCGCGCCCGACCTCTATGAATACTATTTCAACGTCGACGGCTTCCGCACGACCGATACTGGGACCAACGCGCCGAAGCCGCAGCGCCAGGTCAACACCAGCCTGATCCTGGTGCCAGGCAGCATCGTCGATACCAAGCCGGTGCCGCATGGCGACCTGCGGGTCGTGACCCTGACCAGCCAGGCCCTCGGATCCGAACGGCAGATGCTGGTGTGGACGCCGCCGGGCTATGGCGACGGCTCGGCGCCGCTGCCGGTGCTGTACCTCTATCACGGCTTCGGCGACACGGTGTGGTCCTGGGCCACCCAGGGCCGGGCGCCGCAGATTCTCGACAATCTGCTGGCCGAGAAGAAGATCGTGCCGATGATCGTGGTGATCCCGGACACCGAGGCCGACATCGCCGCGGCGGTGCCGGAGGACTTCCCGGGCTCGACCCGGCGCCAGACCTTCTATCCGGCGAACGCCGCCGCGGCCGACCGCGAGTTGATCGGCGACATCATCCCGTATATGGAGGCGCATTACCGGGTCCGCACCGATGCGGCCGGGCGGGCGCTGGCCGGCTTGTCCCAGGGCGGCTACCAGGCGCTGGTGTCTGGCCTCGGCCATCTCGGCACCTTCGCCTGGCTGGCGACCTTCAGCGGCGTGTCGCAGACCACGGTGCCGGATGCCGGCATCGCCAAGGCGCTCGCCGACCCGGCCAAGGTCAATGCCAGCCTGCGCGGTTTCACCGTGACGGTCGGGTCGGACGACACCGTGACCGGCAAGGACATCGCCGGGCTGCGCAAGGACCTCGACGCCGCCGGCATCCGCTACGACTACAAGGAATATCCCGGCCTCTACCACGAGATGGCGGTGTGGCGGCCCTCGCTGGCCGACTTCCTGCAGAAGATCTTCCGGGACTGATCGGCGCCACTGCCGATCCCGGAACGAGATGCGGCGTAAGTCTGTTACGATCCCGCAACGGCGATAGGGCGCTCGCGTCGCAAGCAGAGCCGGATCCGAACCGCTGCGAGAAGGGGAGGGCATGACCCGAAAGTGCCGTCGCCACGGCCACGAAAGGATGGGTCATGCGCATTCGCGTCGGCTTCGAACTGGTCTATGACTGCCCGCAGCCCACCGCGATGATGCTGATGCTGCGGGTCCATCCGGAGCGCGCACAGGATCTGGCCGCTCCGGACACGCTGCGATCCGACCCCGTCGTGCCTGTGGATGTCTATATCGACGGCTTCGGCAACATCTGCAGCCGGATCCTGGCGCCTGCCGGGCGGATCAGGCTGTCGGCGGAAACCGTGGTCACAGACAGCGGCCTTGCCGATGAGATCGTGCCCGACGCACCCGAGATCAGGGTCTCGGACCTGCCGACGGAGGCGCTGGTGTTCCTGCTCGGCAGCCGGTACTGCCAGACCGATCTCATGTCCGAAACCGCCTGGGGGCTGTTCGGCAAATCGCCGCCGGGCTGGGCCCGCGTCCAGGCGATCTGCGACTTCGTCCATGGCCATGTCCGGTTCGGCTACGACCATGCCCGGCCGACCAAATCGGCCTGGGACGTGCATCAGGAGCGGGCGGGAGTCTGCCGCGACTTCGCCCATCTCGCGGTCACCCTGTGCCGCTGCATGAACATCCCGGCCCGCTATTGCACCGGCTATCTCGGCGATATCGGTGTGCGGGCAGACCCGGCGCCGATGGATTTCAGCGCCTGGTTCGAAGCCTATCTCGGCGGCCGCTGGTATACTTTCGACGCCCGCCACAACCGCCCCCGGATCGGCCGGGTGCTGATGGCGCGGGGGCGGGATGCGGCGGATGTCGCCCTCAGCAACGGCTTCGGCATGACGACGCTGGCCGGTTTCAAGGTCCGGGCCGACGAGATCGTCGGCTGACCGTCGGCGGTGGTCAGTCCCAGTCGGCGACCTTGCCTGCGGCCAGGCCGTCCCCGGCCAGGAGATGCGCGAGCAGGCGGTCGGCGGCGGCGTCCGGTGTCGGCTGGGCGCCGGATGCCTCTCCCGGGAAGCCTTGCTCGCGCAGGCGAGTGGCCATCGGGCCGGGATGGAACAGCGCCACGCGCAGCTCCGTCTTCGCCGTCTCGGCCGCATAGAGGCCGGCTAGGGTGTCCAGCCCGGACTTGGCCACGGCGTAGGCGCTCCAATAGGCGATGCCGCTGCGGGCGATGCGGTCGGTGACGAACACCGCGCGCGGCGCCGCGGCGGCGCGCAGCAGCGGGTCGACCGAGCGGATCAGCCGGTAATTGGCGTTGAGGTTGAGATCGAGAACCTGGCCCCAGACCTTCTGGTCGCTGTAGGCGACCGGGCCGAGATGACCGAGCATCGCGGCGTTGGCGACCAGCAGGTCGAGCTTGCCGAAGCGCTGCGCCAGCGAGCCGCCGAGCAGGTCGATCTGCTCGAACTTGAACAGGTCCATCGGCACCAGCGTGGCGCTGCCGCCCGCGGCCTTGATGGCGTCGTCGGTCTGTTCCAGCCCGCCGACGGTGCGGGCGGCGCAGACAACATGGGCGCCGGCGGCCGCGAGCCGGACCGCGACCACAGCGCCGAAGCCGCGCGACGCGCCGGTGACGAGCGCGATCTGCCCCTCCAGGGGCCTCGTGGTCTCGGCCATCGGGTCAGACGCGCTCGGAGAGGGCGGAGCTGCGGCGCGGCGCCGCCGTATGGTCGGTCAGCGGTGTCGGATAGTCGCCGGTGAAGCAGGCGTCGCAGAACTGCCGGGCGTTGCCGGCCCGCTTCGGCGCGCCCATCGCCCGGTACAGCCCGTCGATCGAGATGAAGGCCAGGCTTTCGACGCCGATCAGCTCGGCCATCTGCGCGACCGAGTAGTTGCTCGCCAGCAGCTTCGACTTCTCCGGCGTGTCGACGCCGTAGAAGCAGGGATTGGTGGTCGGCGGGCTGGAGATCCGCATATGGACCTCCTTGGCGCCGGCCGCGCGCACCATCTTCACGATCTTCTGGCTGGTGGTGCCGCGCACGATCGAATCGTCGACCAGCACCACCCGGCGGCCCTCGATCATCGCCCGGTTGGCGTTGTGCTTCAGGCGCACGCCGAGATGGCGGATCTGGTCGGTCGGCTCGATGAAGGTGCGGCCGACATAGTGGTTGCGGATGATGCCGAGCTCGAACGGCACGCCGCTCTGCGCCGCGAAGCCGATGGCCGACGGCACGCCCGAATCCGGCACCGGGATGATCACGTCGGCCTCGACCGGCGACTCGACTGCCAGCTCGGCGCCGATCCGACGCCGCGCCTGGTAGACCGAGGAGCCCTCGAGCACGCTGTCCGGACGGGCGAAGTAGATATATTCGAAGATGCAGAAGCGTCGCTCGGCCGGCTGGAACGGCTTGATGCTGGTGACGCCCTCGGCGGTCAGCACCACCATCTCGCCCGGTTCGACGTCGCGGATGAACTCGGCATCGATGATGTCCAGCGCGCAAGTCTCCGACGCCAGCACATGGCTGGTGCCGGATGCGGTCTCCAGCTTGCCCAGCACCATCGGCCGGAAGCCCATCGGGTCGCGGATGCCGATGACATGGTCGGACGACAGGGCGATCAGCGAATAGGCGCCCTCGACCTGGCGCATCGCCTCGACCAGCCGGTCGATCACGTTGCCGCCGCGGGCGGTCGCCATCAGGTGCAGGAACACCTCGGTGTCCGAGGTCGACTGGAACAGACAGCCGCGGCTGACCAGCTGGTGCCGCAGTCGGCCGGCATTGGTCAGGTTGCCGTTGTGCGAGATGGCGAAGCCGCCGAACTCGAAATCCGCGAACAGCGGCTGGACGTTGCGCAGGCCGGCACCGCCGGTGGTGGCGTAGCGGTCATGGCCGATCGCGGCATTGCCCTTGAGCTGGCCAACCACCGCCTGCGACGAAAAGGCGTCGCCGACCAGGCCGTTGGCGCGGTGAACATAGAACTGCTCGCCGTCATGCGAGACGATGCCGCAGGCCTCCTGGCCGCGATGCTGCAGTGCGTGCAGCCCCAGCGCGGTCATCGCGGCGGCCTCGGGGTGCCCGATGATGCCGAAGATGCCGCACTCCTCACGGAGCGTGTCGCCGGTGAGGTCGAAAGGATCTGTCGTCAGCATGTGGCCGCGAAGGCTCCTGATCCTGGGCGCCATCGGCGCCAACTCGGAACGTCTGGCGCCTATATAGTGTCAACCGCCACCGGTTGCACCCGCGTTCGACGTGGGGGCCGGATGCGTCTGCGTCGGGTGTGTCGGGGTGATGCCGGGCGCAGGCGGAGCGGAGGTCGGCGGCTGCGCCGGTTGTGGCTGGGTGGGGGGCTGGTTCTGCTTGAGCAGGCTGCCGATCGGGTCGGCGATCTGCGGCGCCAGGGCCGGAGCCTCCTGCTTGGCCTTGTCGATCGCCCCGGCCAGCGCCTCCTGCGGCACCAGGCTCTTCAGATATTCGGCGCCGGCCTGCACCCAGGGCAGCATCCGGGCATTCTCCAGCCAGGGCGGCCGCCGGGTCTCGGGGAACACCCAGGTAAGCAGCAGATAGGCCAGGCAGACCAGAACGGCGCCGCGGACGATGCCGAAGACGAAGCCGAGCGAGCGGTCGACGGCGCTGAGCGCCGAGCCCTTCACCACCCGGGCGATCAGATGGCTGATGGTGGAGAAGATCACCAGCGCCACGACGAAGATGCCGACGCCGGTCAGAATGTCGGCCAGCAGCTGCATCTGGATGTACTGGCGCAGATAGGGCTTGGCGTCGTTGAAGGTCCACAGCGTCACCAGCGCGGCGCCGAGCCAGCCGGCGATCGACAGCACCTCGGCCACGAAACCGCGCGCCAGCGCCAGGAAGGCGGAGATGGCGAGGATGATCAGGATCGCGATGTCGCCGGCGGAGATGGGAAGGCTATCCAGGATCGGTCTCCTCGAAACTCCTGCGACGGCCTGCCGATGCGCCGCGTCCGTCGGTGCTGAACAGGGCCACCAGTTCCTCCAGCCTCGCGATGCTCCGCCGTTCGATCGGCGACGCGTCACGGCTGGCGGCGCGGCCCCGCTTCGGGTGCCCTTGTGGCACGATCGCGGCGGCGAATCCAAGCTTCGCGGCTTCCTTCAGCCGCGCATCGCCCTGGCCCACGGCGCGGATCTCGCCGGACAGGCCGATCTCGCCGAACACCACCGTGTCGCGCGGCACCGGCACGCCGGTGAGGGAGGACAGCAGGGCGGCCGCCACCGCCAGATCCGCCGCCGGCTCGGCAATGCGCAGGCCGCCGGCGACGTTGAGATAAACGTCGTTCATGCCGATGGCGACGCCGCAGCGCGCCTCCAGCACCGCCAGCACCATGGCCAGCCGGGCGCTGTCCCAGCCGACCACGGCGCGGCGCGGGGTGCCGAGCGATGAGGGGGCGACCAGGGCCTGGATCTCGACCAGCACCGGCCGGGTGCCTTCCAGCCCGGCGAAGACCGCGGCGCCGGAGACGTCGCCGCTGCGGTCGGCCAGGAACAGCTCGGACGGGTTGCTCACCTCGGCCAGGCCGACATCCGTCATCTCGAACACGCCGATCTCGTCGGTCGCGCCGAAGCGGTTCTTCACCGCGCGCAGGATGCGGAACTGGTGGCCGCGCTCACCCTCGAAATAGAGCACGGTGTCGACCATGTGCTCGAGCACGCGCGGGCCGGCGATGGCCCCGTCCTTGGTGACATGGCCGACGATCAGCAGCGCCGTCCCGCGGCGCTTGGCATGGCGGATCAGCTCGGCGGCCGAGGCGCGGACCTGGGCGACAGTGCCCGGCGCGCTTTCCAGCGCCTCCAGGAACATGGTCTGGATCGAATCGATCACCACGATCTTCGGCCCGTCCGGCCGGTCCATGGCGGCGATGATGTCACGGACGTTGGACGAGGCGGCGAGGCGGACCGGCGCGTCGGCCAGGCCCAGGCGGCGGGCCCGCATGCGGATCTGGTCGACCGCCTCCTCGCCCGAGACATAGGCGCATTCGATGCCGCCGGCCAGGCGGCACAGCACCTGCAGCAGCAGTGTCGACTTGCCGATGCCGGGATCGCCGCCGATCAGGATGGCCGAGCCGGCGACGATGCCGCCGCCGCAGACCCGGTCGAATTCGTCATTGCCGCTGCGCCAGCGCGGCTCGTCGATCGTGGCCGCGGCCAGGTCGGTGAAGGCGACGGCGCGGCCGCCGCCGGCCTTGGCCCCGCCGAATGCCTTCGGCGCGGCCTCGACGACTTCCTCGACCAGGGTGTTCCACTCGCCGCAAGAATCGCAGCGCCCGGCCCAGCGGCTGTAGCTGGCGCCGCAGTTCTGGCAGATGTAGCGGGTCGCGTTCTTCGCCACGGAAGGGCCTATAGCGACGGTAGGGTAAGAGGACCAAATGCCCCCATGCTGTCATGTCCGGGCTTGACCCGGGCATCCAGAGACTGTCGAGACCTTCTGGATTGCCGGGTCAAGCCCGGCAATGACAGATGGGAATAGGCTTGTCCCCTCATCGGCGCTGATCTTACGTCAGGAAACCCGGACCTGCATCTGGATCGGCCCGTCCGCGCGGCCGTGCACGAACTGGTCGACATAGGCGTTGCCGGAATCATCCACCTGCGCCGCCGGCCCGGCCCAGATGATCCGGCCTTCATAGATCATGGCGATGCGGTCGGCGATCTTGCGGGCGCTGGCCATGTCATGGGTGATCGACAGGGTGGTGGCGCCGAGGTCGCGGCGGCATTTCACGATCAGGTCGTTGATCACGTCGGCCATGATCGGGTCCAGGCCGGTGGTCGGCTCGTCGAAGAAGATGATCTCCGGCTCCGCCGCGATGGCGCGGGCCAGGCCCACACGCTTCTGCATGCCGCCCGACAGCTCGGCCGGATAGAGCGTGGCGACCTCAGGCCCGAGGCCGACCTGGGCCAGCTTGTCGACCGCGATCTCCTTGGCCCGCTTGCGGGATTCGCCGCGGCCCTGGATCAGGCCGAAGGCCACGTTCTCCCAGACCTCCAGGCTGTCGAACAGGGCGGCGCCCTGGAACAGCATGCCGAAACGCTTCATCAGGTCGACCCGGTCGCTGCCGGACAGCCGGATGGTGTCGGCGCCGTCGACCAGGATGCGGCCGCGATCCGGGCGGATCAGGCCCAGGATCGACTTCAGCAGCACCGACTTGCCGGTGCCCGAGCCGCCGATCACGACCAGGGATTCGCCGGACGCGATCTCCAGGTCGATGCCGCGCAGCACCTGCTTCTGGCCGAAGCCCTTGTGCACGCCTTCGATGCGGATCTTGGGGGTGGCGGGCGTCATGATACGAACAGACCGGTGATCACGAAATCGAGCAGCAGGATCAGGATCGACGAGGAGACCACCGCGTTGGTGGTGGCCGCGCCGACGCCCTGCGCGCCACCGCGCGAATTGTAGCCGTGATAGCTGCCCATCAGCGCCACGACGAAGCCGAACACCGCGGCCTTGACCAGGCTGAGCACGATGTCCTCGACCTCGAGGGCCTGCCAGGTCGCCGCCATATAGGCCGACGGATTGTCACCCAGCCGGTAGACGCTGATCAGGAAGCCGCCGAACACACCGATGATGTTGGCGACGATCACCAGGCAGGGCAGCATCAGCAGGCCGGCGACCAGCCGCGGTGCCACCAGGTATTTGTACGGGTTGGTCGACAGGGTGCTGAGCGCGTCGATCTGCTCGGTCACCCGCATGGTGCCGATCTCGGCGGCCATGGAGGCGCCGATGCGGCCGGCGACCATCAGCCCGGCCAGGACCGGCCCCAGCTCGCGCACCACCGACAGCAGAACGACGCTGGCGCCGAAGCCGCCGGCGCCGAAGCGGGCGAAGCCCGCCTGGGTCTGCAGCGCCAGCACCATGCCGGTGAACAGCGCCGTCAGCCCGACCACCGGCAGCGAGTAGTAGCCGATATCGACGATCTGGCGCAGGTACAGCCGAGGATACAAAGGCGGCCGTAGGCACTGCGCCAGCGCGGTCCCGGCGAACAGGGCGATGCGGCCGACGGCGGCCAGGAAGGCGAGGAAGGTGCGGCCGATCGCGGCGAGGAAGTTCATTCGGCCCCGCCGGTATAGCGGCGAGAGTAGCGCCGGCCGAGGCTGGTCAGGATCTCGTAGCCGATGGTGCCGGCGCTCTCGCCCAGCCGGTCGGGCGGCAGCTCCGGGCCGATGATCTCGGCCAGGGCGCCGGGCGCGGCCAGCGGTTCGGGAATGTGGGTCACGTCCACCGTGATCAGATCCATCGAGATGCGGCCGGTGATCGGCGCGGTGAAGCCTGCGATGCGCACGGCGCCGCGACCACTCGCCGCTCGCGGGACCCCGTCGGCATAGCCCACGGCGATCGTCGCGAGCCTGGCCGGACCCTCCACGCGGTGGGCGGCACCGTATCCAACGGTCATGGGGGTGTCAACGCGGCGGATCTGCAGGATTCGGGCCTCGAGCCGCAGCACATCGGCCATCGGATTCGGCCGGCCCGGCGTCGGGTTAATGCCGTAGAGCGCGGCGCCGGGCCGGGTCAGGTCGCCATGGAAGTCCGAGCCGAGGAAGATGCCGGAGGAGTTGGCGATGCTGACCGACGCCGGCGGCAGCGTCGCCACGGCTCGGCGGAAGCGGTCGAGCTGGGCCCGGCTCATCGGGTTTCCCGTTTCCTCGGCGCAGGCGAGGTGGGTCATCCAGGTGACCGGCCCGATGCCGTCCAGGGCTGTCGGATCGGCGGCCAGCCGGTCCTGGTCCTCGGGCGCGAGGCCGAGCCGGTTCATGCCGCTGTCGAGATGGACGAAGCTGGGCAGGGCGGTGCCGAGTGTGTTTGCGTGTGCGGCCCAGGCGGCGATCTCTCCGGGGTCGTTCAGGGCCGGGATCAGGTCATGGGCGGTGTAGTCGGCGGCCAAGCCCGGCAGCAGGCCGTTGAGCACGATGATTCGCGCCTCACCGAGCACCGCCCGCAGTGCGATCCCTTCCTCCAGATGAGCGACGAAGAAGCTGCGGGCACCGGCGGTGAACAGGGCGCGGCCGACCGGCGCGGCGCCGAGGCCGTAGGCATCGGCCTTGAGCACGGCACCGCACTCCGCCGGGCCACCCCGGGCCTGGAGCCGGCGCCAATTCCCGGCGATGGCGTCGAGGTCGATGGTCAGCAGGGCGCCGGCCCGGCCGAGCGCCGCCGCCTCACTGGTCATCGAAGCTGGGATCGGTCTGCAGGTTGGAGAACTTGGTGTACTGGCCCTCGAAATGCAGCCGCCTTGTGCCGGTCGGGCCGTGGCGCTGCTTGGCGACGATGACCTCGGCCACGTTGTGCACCCGGTCCATCGCCGCCATCCAGTCCTGGTGCTCCGGCGTGCCCTCGGGCGGCTCGCCCTTCGACAGGTAGTAGGCCTCGCGATAGACGAACATGACCACGTCGGCGTCCTGCTCGATCGAGCCGGATTCGCGCAGGTCGGACAGCTGCGGCCGCTTGTCCTCGCGGTTCTCGACCTGGCGCGACAGCTGGGACAGGGCGATCACCGGGATGCTCAGGTCCTTGGCCAGGATCTTCAGGCCACGGGTGATCTCCGAGATCTCCTGCACCCGGTTCTCGTTCTTCTTGGTCGACCCGGCGCTCATCAACTGGATATAATCGACAACCAGCATGCCGAGATTATGCTGCCGCTTCAAGCGCATGGCGCGCGTTCTTAAGGTACTGATCGAAACGCCGGCGGTGTCGTCGATGAAGAACGGTGTCTGCCGGATCAGGTTTGCCGCCTCGACCACGCGCGGGAAGTCGGACCGCTTCATGTCGCCCTTGCGGATCCGTTCCGACGCGATCTCGGCGACCTCGGACAGGATACGGACGGCGAGCTGATCGGCCGACATTTCCATCGAGAAGAAGCCGACCACGGCGCCTTCCTTGCCGTGCTTGCGCAGATAGGCGGTGGCCGCGTTGAACGCCATGTTGGTGGCCAGCGCGGTCTTGCCCATGCCTGGCCGGCCAGCCAGGACGATCAGGTCCGAGGGCTGCATGCCGCCCATCATCTTGTCGATCTCGGCCAGGCCGGTGGTCACGCCGGTCAGCGGCGTGTCGCGCTCCAGCGCCTTGCCGGCGGCGTCGACGGCGCGCGCCAGGACGTCGCCGAAGGGCTCGAAATCCTTGCGCAGCACGCCCGAGCTGGACAGCCGGTACAGCTTCTCCTCGCCCTCCTGGATCTGGGCGGGGCCGTCCATCTCGTTTTCGAGCTTGTAGGCGTCGTTGACGATCTCCTCACCGGCGAGGATCAACTGGCGCCGCAGCGACAGGTCGTAGATCGTCTGGGCATAGTCTTCGGCGTTCATCACCGAGACCACGCTGGCCGCCAGGTCGGTCAGGTACTGGGCGCCGCCGACGCCCTCCAGCTCGTTGTCGGTCTCGAAATACTGCTTCAGGCTGATCGGGTCGGCGATCCGGTTCTGCTCCGCGAGTCGCAGCGCCGCGCCGTAGATCCGGCCATGGGCGGGCACATAGAAATGCTCCGGCCGAAGGAAGTCCGACGCCTTCTCCAGCGCTGCGTTGTTGGCCAAAATGGCGCCGAGCAGCGCCTGCTCGGCCTCCTCGTTCGCCGGCATGCGCCGGTACGTCGGGCCCGCCGTCTGGTCGGCGCTGTGAACGAGGGTGAGGGGGGATTCGGGACGGAACTTCTCCATCGGCCCAACCTACCGCAGCCGGGCATGGCACCGCCATAACCACCGAGACCTTCCGCTGTGGATAGCGGGATCAAATGTGGACGGATCTGTGGACAACCGGATTAAAGTTGATAGATCAGGGGCTTGGTGGCTTGGTAGCCGCAGGCGAAAGGGCCGCCTTCTGACGCTTCGCGGCGCCGTCCATGATGACCTGCGCGAGGCTGTCGTAGTCGCCGTCGAAATGGTGCCCGCCGGTGGTCTTGATCACCTCGGCGCCGGCCATGGCGGGGGTCGGGCAGACGGTGTCGTCCTCCTCCTCGCCATAGAAGCACTGGATCCGGGCCGGGTCGATCGACTTCAGCTCCGGCGCCACCAGCGGCGCATCGTCGTCGGCACTGACGCCGAGCCAGCCGGTGACCCGGATCTCGAAATCAGTCCGCTCGGCCAGGCCCAGCAGACTGATCTGGTCGACCTTCGCCTTCTCCGCCGCCGGCAGCCGGTTATAGGCGAAGGGCAGGACATTGGCGCCGAAGGAATAGCCGACCAGGATTACCCGCTGGGCGCCCCAGGCCTTGCCGTAATGGTCGATGATATGGGCCAGGTCCTTGGCCGTCTGCTCCGGCGTCTGCTGGCTCCAGAAGTAGCGCAGGCTGTCGACGCCGACGACGGAAACCCCTTTTTGTTGAAGAGCTTCGCCGATTGTTTTGTCGAGATCTTGCCAGCCGCCATCGCCGGAATAGATGATCGCCAGGGTGGGCGAGGGGCCGGACGCCTGCAACTCCTCCAGCGGCAGGCTGCTGACGGCGGAGGCGTCGGCATCCGCCGGCGCATCCTGGTGCAGCAGCGCCACGACCTGATCGGCCAGCGGCGCGTCCTGCGGCAGGGTCACCACCTCGCCGCCCGAGGCCGCGGCGAGGTCGCTCGCGGCCGCATCCGACTGCTGCAGGCCGATGCGCCACCAGCCGGGGATGTGCGGCTGCGGCCCATAGGTGAAGCCGCCGCCCGGAGCCGCCGTCGCCACCGGCGTGTCGGCGGGGCCGGAGCACAGCGGCAGCTTGGTCTTCACCGGCGGCAACGGGCCGATGCTGGCGCCGCCCGCGATCGTGGTCTTGGCGGCCGCCTGGGCCACCGCGGCATAGGCCATGGTGGCGCCCTGGCCCCGGCCGACCACGATCGGGGCATGGTAGGCGGCGAATTTGAACTCGCGCTCGAGCCGCTGGCTCAGATCCTCGAAATCGCCGGCCGGGGAGTGGCAGTCCTCGTCGTCGCTGTGCTCCAGCCCGTCGAGATAGCTCTTCAGGTCGACGCCGACGACGAAGGCGCCGCTGTCCTGCAGCCGCTGCGCCGCGGTGTCGAACTCTGCGGTCCAGCCGGTGTCGTCCGACAGCAGGAACACCATGGAGCCCGGCTGTCCCTCCGGCTGCCACAGCCGGACCGAGCCGAGGGTGCCGCCATCATAGCTGCGCGTCGATGCGGCCGAGGCGCGCTGGTCGGGGATCAGCCAGGCCGTTGTGGCCAGCGCGACCGCCGCCGTCACCGCCAGCCCGGCGGCGGCCAGCCAGGAGATGCGTTTCATCGTGCCACCAGCCCCTTGATCCCGCCGCCGATCAGCGCCGCGATATCCGAGATGGCCAGGGCCGGGGCCAGGCCGCTCGGCGTCGCCAGGTAGCGCGGCTCCCACACCGGGTCGTATTTCTGCTTGAAGGTGCGCAGCCCCTCGAAATTGTAGAAGCGCGCGCCGCTGCGGTAGACGAAGCGGCCGATGCGGTGCCAAAGCGGCGCCAGCGGGTGGCTTTCCAGGCCCGACAGCGGCGCCATGCCGAGGCTGAGCGTCTCGTAGCCCTGGTCCTTGAAGTGCACGATCAGCTTCGTGATCAGGAACTCCATCACCAGCTTGGAATTCGCCTCGGTGTGTCGCATCAGGTCGATGGCGACCTCGCTCTTCTCGTCGGTCACCAT
This sequence comes from Inquilinus sp. YAF38, assembly GCF_052113205.1. Lineage (NCBI taxonomy): Bacteria > Pseudomonadati > Pseudomonadota > Alphaproteobacteria > Rhodospirillales > Rhodospirillaceae > Inquilinus > Inquilinus sp. YAF38. The sequence continues at coordinate 28,851 of NZ_JBFRCU010000041.1, forward strand.
CAGCGTGGCAAAGGCCACCAGCCGGCCGTTCTCGCGCACCAGGGCCGTCGGCGAGCCGTGGACATAGTCGGGGATGAAGGCGCCGAGCGAGAACCGCTTCTCCTTGGCCGCCTGCTTGTGCAGCCAGTCGTCGGAGACGGCGGCGAGCTCGCTGATCAGGCCTGAGCCGGAGCCGGCCGGCACCATCTCGAAGGTCAGCCCGTCCTTCTCGCCGCGCGACAGCGCGTAACGCAGCGCCTTCTTGCGGCTGCCGCCCTCGAGCGTGAAGGTCCGCAACGGCACCCGCGCCTCCTCGCCCAGCTTCGACAAGGTCATGCCGGTGTCGAGATACAGCGGCAGGGTCTCGGCCCGGACGCCGTAATAGGCCGGGCGGCCGCTGGTGGCCTCGGTCATCTCGCGGAAGCGCCAGATCAGCTCCGGCCAGTCCTCGCGCGCGCCGACCGGGTCGCCCAGCGCGGCCCAGGTCCGGCCCTGGATGGCGTACATCAGGAAGGCCCGGCCGCTGTCCGAGAACAGCAACGCCTTGTCGCCCATGCGCACCAGGTTGGCCTCGGCGCGGGGCTGCTGCCGCAGGATCTGCTCGGCCTGGTGCAGCTCGGCCGCGGTCGGCGCCGTCATCCGGCCGTGATGAGCCCGCACCAGGTGCCACAGGCCGTACAGCGTGGCGAGCAGGCTGACCGCGACCATGGCCCGCAGGGCGCGCGACGCTTCCTCATGGACCTCGAAGGTCCACCACAGGTCGTTGGCATAGGCAACGTGGCGGAACGAGAAGAAGGTCAACCAGGCCATGCCGCCGACGACGCTGCCGACCGCGATCAGCCAGCCCGGGGTCATCGGCTGGTCGAACAGGGCGGAGCGGCGCCAGAACTCCTCCCGGCAGGGCAGCATGATGACCAGGCACAGCAGCAGCAGCAGCGCCTCGCGCCAGGCGAAGCCCTTGCCCAAGGCCAGCACAGCGCTGACGCCGAGCAGCAGCAGGGTCAGCCAATAGGCCGCGATCAGCCGTCGGAACAGGCCCCAGGCGACGACCAGCAGCGCCAACCCGGTGACCGCCGCAAGGATATGCGACAGCTCGACCACGGCGATCGGCAGGTCTTCCAGGATCTCGATGCGGCTCTTCAGCGTCGGCGTGGCGGCCGAGATCAGCAGCAGCGTGCCGACGACGAAGATCAGCGCCGCCATCACCGACGGCATCAGCCGGCCGGCGACGTCGAGGGTCAGCCGGGTCGGGGCGTGGCTCTGCAGCCGGCGCACGCCGCGCGCGGTCTCGGCACTGGCGAGAATGCCGACGGCGAGGATCACCGGGATCAGGAAGTAGACCGCGCGATAGACCACCAGCGCCGCGGCGATGGCCTGCGGCGGCAGCACCGAGCCGAGGCCGAGCAGCATCACCGATTCGAACACGCCGACGCCGCCCGGCACATGGCTGATGATGCCGGCCACGGTGGCGACGACGAAGACGACGAAAAAAGCGCCGAACGGCACGCTGCCATGCGGCAGCAGGACCCAGAAGGCGAGGCCGGCGAACAGCAGCTCGACCGTCGAGATCACCAGCTGGCCGGCGGCGATGCCGAAGCTGGGCAGCGGGATCCGGCCCAGGAACGGCTGGCCGGGCCGGCGAAGGGCGCAGAGCAGCAGGAACAGCGCGGCGCCGCCTAGGATCACGGCGGCGCCGGCGTTGGTCCAGGCGCTGTGAATGCCGAGCGCGCGGGTCAGCAGATGCGGCTGCAGCAGCACCCCGGCGGCGCCGACCGTGACGATGCCGAAGCCGAAGGCCAGCGCGCAGAAGCCGGCGATTCTGGCGATGTCGCCGAACTCCAGCCCGGTCGCGGTGTAGACGCGGTAGCGCACCGAGCTGGCAGTGATCAGGCCGCCGATGGTGTTGCCGACGGCATAGCCGCAGAAGCTGGCCAGGGCCATGGTCCGCAGCGGCACCCGGGCACCGACATAGCGCAGCGCCGACCAGTCATAGCCCATCAGGGCGATAAAGCTGCCGATCGTGCCCATCAGCGCCAGCCCGACCGAGGTCCAGGGCAGGGCGCGGATGCGGCCGATCAGGTCGTGCCAGCTCATCGCCGCCAGCTCCTGCCGGATCGCATAGGCGGCACCGGCGAACAGCAGCAGGGTGACGATGGTCAGCAGGGCCGGCTTCAGGCGCTGGTGCATGGGTCGAAGGGTCAGGCCGCCGGTGACGGCGGCCGCGTCGGCAGTCGGAACGGAAACCGCCTGCGGCTGTGCCGTGGACATGGAGGGGAACTCGATTGGACGGATCGGCCGGACGCTAATCCCGCCCAGGCTCCGGATCACGTTAAGAGTTTGCAACGTGTTGTTCAGGTTGCGCGCAGCCGCCCTCAACAAAAAAGCGCGGACCCGAAGGTCCGCGCCTTTTCGATACAGAACGAACCGGGCTGGTTAGGCCGGCTCGCCGTCGGTGGTCTCGGCTTCGGCCTCGGCGAAGGCGGCCTCGGCAGCGGCTTCAGCCGCCGCTTCTTCCTCTTCGAGGACCGAGGCGACGACCATGCCGCCGCGCTGACGTTGCATCTCGGCCTCTTCGGCCGAGCGGGCGACGTTCACGGTGACGATGACGCTGACCTCGGGGTGCAGCCGGATCCGGACCTTCTCCAGGCCCAGGGTCTTGATCGGCTGCTCGATCGCGACCTGGCCGCGCGAGACGGTGTAGCCGGCCTCGGTCAGGGCCTCGGCGATGTCACGCGCCGACACCGAGCCGTAGAGCTGACCGGTGTCGCCGGCCTGGCGGATGACGACGATTTGCACATCGTCCATCCGGCCCGCGACCTTCTCGGCCTCGGCCTTGGCCTCAAGGTTGTTGGCCTCGATCTGAACCCGCTGCTTCTCGAACACGGCCAGGTTGGCCTTGGTCGCGCGCAGCGCCTTCTTCTGCGGCAGGAGGTAGTTGCGGGCGAAGCCGGGCTTCACCTTCACCACGTCGCCGATCTGGCCGAGCTTCTCGACCCGTTCCAGCAGGATGATTTCCATGGCTGATCCTCCCCTTACTTCACGATGTAGGGCAGGAGGCCGAGGAAGCGCGCCCGCTTGATGGCGCGGGCCAGCTCACGCTGCTTCTTGGCCGAGACCGCGGTGATGCGGCTCGGGACGATCTTGCCGCGCTCGGAGATGAACCGGCCCAGCAGCTTGGTGTCCTTGTAGTCGATCTTCGGCGCGTTGGCGCCGGAGAACGGGCAGGTCTTCCGGCGGCGGAAGAACGGACGGCGTGCACCCATCGCGCTCATGCCTGGGCTCCTTCACCTTCGGCCTGTTCACGCGGGGCGCCGAAGCCGCGATCCCGGCGCTCGCCACGATCACGATCGCCGCGGGGGCCATCACGGTCGCCCCGGCCATCGCGGTCGCGACCGTCACGGTCCCGGCCGGCCCGGCTCTGCATCATCGCCGAGGGGCCTTCCTCGAGGGCGTCCATGCGCAGGGTCAGGGTGCGCAGCACATCCTCGTTGATGCCCATTAGGCGCTCCATCTCGGCCACGGCGGCCGCGGGGGCGTCGATGTTCATCAGGACGTAGTGGCCCTTGCGGTTCTTCTTGATCCGATAGGCGAAGCTCTTCAGGCCCCAATACTCGGTCTTGGTGACCTTGCCGCCATTCTCGGTGAGGATGGTGGTGAAGCCCTCGGTCAGGGCCTCCACCTGCGCGGCGGACACGTCCTGCCGCGCGATGTACACGCATTCGTAAAGTGGCATTGTGACTCCTTATGGCTGTTCCCGACATGGCGCTGCGCGGGGACCGCCAGCCGCCCATGTCAAAGCCGGCCGCTATGCCAAGCGACCGGCAAGGAGCATCGAAGGCGCGCACTATACTCGGGAACGTCCGAAGATCAAGCGCGATCGGAACCCGATATCGCCGATCAAGCTTGACTTGCTATGGCGAGGCTCTAAGACCAGCGCCCTCATTGTGATGCGGGGATCGCCGCCATGGCGCGCGCTTTCGTGTTTCCGGGACAGGGCAGCCAGGCTGTCGGCATGGGCAAGGCGCTCGCCGAAGGTTCGGCCGCCGCACGCGACGTCTTCGCCGAGGTCGATGCGGCGCTGGGCCAGAAGCTCTCGGAGCTGATGTTCGGCGGCGACATCGAAACGCTGACGCTGACCGAGAACGCCCAGCCGGCGCTGATGGCGGCCTCGGTCGCCGCGGCGCGGACGGTGGCGGAGCGGTCGGGCAAGTCGCTGGCCGATTTCGCCGGCTTCGTCGCCGGTCACAGTCTGGGCGAGTATTCGGCCCTGGCCGCGGCCGGTGCGATCAGCGTCAGCGATGCGGCCCGGCTGCTGCGCTTGCGCGGTCGATCGATGCAGAAGGCGGTGCCGGTCGGAATCGGCGCCATGGCGGCGCTGCTGGGCCTCGATCTCGATCAGGCCCGCGACGTCGCTGCCCGCGCCTCGACGGCGGATTCGATCTGCAGTGCGGCCAACGACAACGCGCCCGGGCAGGTGGTGGTCAGCGGCCACAAGGAAGCGGTGGAACGGGCGATGGCGCTGGCGGCCCAGCTCGGCGCCAAGCGCAGCATCCTGCTGCCGGTCAGCGCGCCCTTCCATTGCCCGCTGATGGCGCCGGCCGCCGAGGCGATGCGCGCGGCGCTGGCCGAGGTCGAGATCAAGGCACCGGCGGTGCCGGTGGTGGCCAATGTCACCGCCGCGCCGGTCACCGCGCCGGACGAGATCCGCCGCCTTCTGGTCGAGCAGGTGACCGGCACCGTGCGCTGGCGCGAGTGCGTGCTTTACATGAAATCCGCGGGCGTGCAGGAACTGGTCGAGCTCGGGGCCGGCAAGGTGCTGGCCGGCCTCGCCAAGCGCATCGATCGCGACCTCGCCGCGGTATCGCTGCGGACGCCGGAGGAAATCGACGCCTGGATCGCATCGGCCGGCGCCTGAAGCACAGGGCCGCAGCACAGGGGATAGAGAGCATGTTCGATCTGAACGGCAAGTCGGCGCTCGTCACCGGCGCCTCGGGCGACATCGGCCGCGCCATCGCGACCCTGCTGCACGCCCAGGGCGCCACCGTGGCGCTGTCCGGCACCAAGGTCGAGAAGCTGGAGGCGCTGGCCCGTGAGTTGGGCGAGCGGGCCCATGTGACCCCGGGCGACCTGTCGAGCGCCGCGGGCGCCGAATCGGTGGCCAAGGCGGCCGAGGCCGCGACCGGCGGCATCGACATCCTGGTCAACAATGCCGGCCTGACCCGTGACGGCCTGGCGATGCGGATGAAGGACGATGATTTCGAGACCGTCCTCGACGTCAACCTGGTGTCCGGTTTCCGCCTGGCCCGCGCTGCGCTGCGCGGCATGATGAAGAAGCGCTGGGGCCGGATCGTGTCGATCACCTCGATCGTCGGCCACACCGGCAACCCGGGCCAGGTGAACTACGCGGCGTCCAAGGCCGGCCTGACCGGCATGACCAAGGCACTGGCCCAGGAGGTCGCGAGCCGCGGCATCACCGTCAACTGCGTCGCCCCGGGCTTCGTCACCAGCGCCATGACCGAGGCGCTGAACGACGAGCAGAAGGCGCGGATCTCGGCCACCATCCCGATGGCGCGGATGGGCGACCCGGCCGAGATCGCCGCCGCGGTCCTCTATCTCGCCAGCAGCGAGGCGGCCTATGTCACCGGCCAGACCATCCATGTGAATGGCGGAATGGCGATGGTTTGACGTCGCCGGGCTGGACATGGCCAGATGCTTGGCCATGTTCGATCAGGTGTGTTATGTGACCGCGGGTTACGGGGCGGTCACTCGTGCGGGGGTTCAGCACTGCGGAATTCAGCCCCGTTCCGCTCTCTTGAAAGGTAGAACGAATGAGCGACATCGCCGAGCGCGTTAAGAAGATTGTCGTCGAGCATCTCGGCGTCGAAGAAGGCAAGGTCACCGAGTCGGCCAGCTTCATCGACGATCTGGGCGCCGACAGCCTCGACACCGTCGAGCTGGTCATGGCGTTCGAAGAGGAGTTCGGCTGCGAGATTCCCGACGACGCGGCCGAGAAGATCCTGACGGTGAAGGACGCGATCCAGTTCATCGAAGCGCATTCGGCCGGCTGATCGCTGGCCCGTGCCACACGTTCCGCCGCAGAACCGGATGAAATGATGCGACGTGTCGTAATCACCGGCATGGGGATGGTCACGCCTCTCGGTGCCGGTGTGAAGACCAATTGGGATCGCCTGACCGCCGGCCAGTCCGGCATCGGGGCGATCTCGACCTTCGAAGTCTCGGATCTGCCGGCGCGGATCGCGGGCATGGTGCCGCGCGGCACCGGCCCGGGTGATTTCGACGTCGACGGCGCGGTCCCGCCCAAGGACCAGCGCAAGAACGACGTCTTCATCCATTACGCGATCGCCGCGGCCAACGAGGCGATCGTGAATTCCGGATGGCAGCCCCCGGATGACGAAGCGCGCGAGCGCACCGGAGTCATGATCGGCTCGGGCATCGGCGGCCTGCAATGGATCGCCGAGGGCTCGCTGACCTTGGAGCAGAAGGGGCCTCGCCGGATCTCCCCCTTCTTCATCCCGGCGGCGCTGATCAACCTGGCCTCCGGCCAGGTCTCGATCCAGCACGGCTTCCGCGGCCCGAACCATGCCGTGGTCACGGCCTGCTCGACCGGCGCGCACGCGATCGGCGACGCGACGCGCCTGATCATGTGGGACGATGCCGACGTCATGGTGGCGGGCGGGGCGGAGGCGGCGGTGTGCCGGCTCGGGCTCGCCGGCTTCGCCGCGGCCCGGGCGTTGTCTACCGGCTACAACGAGACACCCGACCGGGCCTCGCGCCCCTATGACAAGGGCCGCGACGGCTTCGTCATGGGCGAGGGCGCCGGCGTGGTCGTGCTCGAGGAGCTGGAGCACGCCAAGGCGCGCGGCGCCACGATCTATGCCGAGGTGGTGGGCTACGGCCTGTCCGGCGACGCCCATCACATCACCGCCCCGCCGGAAGACGGCAATGGCGGCTTCCGGGCGATGTCGGCGGCGCTGAAGCGGGCCGGCCTGACTCCGTCGGACATCGATTACGTCAACGCCCACGGCACCTCGACGCCGCTCGGCGACGAGATCGAGCTCGGCGCGGTCAAGCGCCTGTTCGGCAATGCGATCGAGACCGTGTCGATGTCCTCGACCAAATCCGCGATCGGCCATCTGCTCGGCGCGGCCGGCGCGGTCGAGGCGATATACTCGGTGCTGGCGATCAACCACGATGTGGTGCCGCCGACGCTGAATCTCGAGGACCCGTCGGACAGCTGCCTGGGAGTCGACCTGGTGCCGAAGCAGGCCAAGGAGCGGCCAGTGCGCGCCGCGCTGTCGAACAGCTTCGGCTTCGGCGGGACCAACGCGTCGCTGGTCTTCCGCGAGTATCTCTGAGGGTATGCTTCGGGCCCTTGCCCGCGCGCTCGTCTTCCTGGTGGTCCTGGCGGCCGTCATCGGTGGCGGCGTCGCCTGGTTCCTCCATGTCTACCGCGCGCCGGGGCCGCTGACGGCTCCGGCGACGCTCGTCATCGACCGGGGCAGCGGCCTGGCCGCGATCGCGGCGCAGCTCGAGGCGGCGGGGATCGTCGAGACCCGGTGGGTGTTCCTGGCCGGAACCGCATTGGACGGCGGCGATCGTGTCCTGAAGGCCGGGGAATACGCCTTCGCGCCCCGGACCTCGCCCGCAGAGGCGGCCGAGCTGCTGGCCCGCGGCAGCAACGTCTCGCACAAGATCACCATCCCGGAGGGCCTGACCTCGGCCGAGATCGTGGCGTTGGTGCAGGCCGAGCCGCTCTTGAGCGGCGAGGCTGGGGACATCCCGGCCGAAGGCTCGCTGCTGCCGGAGACCTACCAGTTCATCCGCGGCGACACCCGCGCCGCCGTGATCGACCGGATGCGCAAGGCGATGCGGCAGGAGCTCGACGCGCTGTGGACCAGGCGGGGCAACGGGCAGCCCGTCAAGTCGCCGCAGGATGCCGTCACCCTGGCCTCGATCGTCGAGAAGGAGACCGGCGTGCCGGCGGAGCGGCCGGTGGTCGCCAGCGTGTTCCTGAACCGGCTGCAGGCCGGCATGCCGCTGCAGTCGGACCCGACCGTGATCTATGCCCTGACCGAAGGCAAGAAGCCGCTCGGCCGCCCGCTGACCCGGGCCGACTGGAAGCTCGATTCGCCCTATAACACCTATGTCGTGGCGGGCCTGCCGCCGGGGCCGATCGCCAATCCGGGCCGCGACGCACTTGCCGCAGTGCTCAAGCCGGCGGTTACGGACTATTATTACTTCGTAGCCGACGGCTCCGGCGGGCATGTCTTCGCCCGGACGCTCGAGGAGCACAACCACAACGTCGCCGAATGGCAGAAGCGACGGCAGGCCGCATCGCCCGATCCCGGCGACGCCGCCCCGGACACCGGAGACAAAACGCCGTGAAGGGTAGAGACGACCCCCATCTTCTGCACACGATCCGCGGGGTCCTGGTGCCGATTCACCCGGCCGGTTACCCGTTCATCGGTGTGTTCGCCGTCGCCACCGTGATGCTGTTCATGCTGTGGGAGCCGCTGGGCTGGCTCGGCGTGCTGGCGACCGCCTGGTGCATCTACTTCTTCCGCCACCCGCCGCGGGTGACACCGAACCGGCCCGACCTGGTGGTGGCGCCGGCCGACGGCGTGGTGCAGATGGTGGTCCAGGCAACGCCGCCGGCGGAGCTCGGCTTCGGCAACCGGCCGCTGACCCGGATCAGCATCTTCCTCAACGTGTTCAACGTGCATGTGAACCGGGTTCCGGCCGACGGGGCGGTGATCGACGTGAAGTACCGGCCAGGCAAGTTCCTGAACGCCAATCTGGAAAAGGCCAGCGAGGAGAATGAGCGCAGCGCCGTCTCGCTGCGCCTGCCGGACGGGCGGATCCTGGTGTTCGTCCAGGTCGCGGGGCTGGTGGCCCGGCGCATCATCTGCGACCTGTCCCCGGGCCAGCCGGTGGTGGCGGGCGAGACCTACGGGCTGATCCGCTTCGGCAGCCGGACCGACATCTACCTGCCGGAGGGGGTCGAGCCATTGGTCTCGGTCGGCCAGACCATGATCGGCGGCGAGACGGTGCTGGCCGACCTGGCGGCCGCCGCCGTCGCCAACCCGGTCGCGATCGCCCGATGATGAAGCCGGAGCATCGCCGCCATCGGCGGCCATTCCGCCGCCGCCCGGTCGTCCGCATCCGCGGCCTGACGATCAACCGGCTGCTGCCGAACATCCTGACCACGCTGGCTCTGTGTGCCGGCTTGACCGCCATCCGCTATGCGGTGCAGGACCGCTGGGAGCAGGCGGTGACCGCGATCCTGGTGGCCGCCGTGCTGGACGGGCTGGACGGCCGCGTCGCCCGGCTGCTGCGCGGCTCGAGCAAGTTCGGGGCCGAGCTGGACAGCCTGGCCGACATCGTCAGCTTCGGCGTCAGCCCGGCGATCATCCTCTATCTCTGGATGATGCAGGATGCCGGCAGCCTGGGCTGGCTGGCGGTGATGGCCTATGCCGTCTGCGCCGCGCTGCGCCTGGCGCGGTTCAACACGGCGCTGGACGACACCACCCTGCCGCCCTTCGCCTACAATTACTTCACCGGCGTGCCGGTGCCCGCTGGCGCCATCCTGATCCTGATGCCGCTGATGATCAGCTTCGAGTTCTCGCCCGGCTTCTGGGCGGCGCCGCTGCTGGTCGGGCTGTGGACCGTCTTCGTGGCGCTGCTGCTGGTCAGCCGGATCCCGACCTTCTCGATGAAGGTGGTGCGGATCCCGCAGGAATACATCGTGCCGGTGCTGGTCGGGATCGGGCTGGTGGCCACGTTGCTGGTCACCGCCACCTGGCCGACGCTGGTCGCGCTGGGGCTGATCTATGTCGGCAGCATCCCCTTCAGCGTCCAGCGCTACGCCCATCTCAAGCGCCAGGCCGCGTTGATGATGGGAGAGCTGGACGAGGAGGAGGCTGTACCGGCTGCCGATCCGGCGCAACAGCCTCCGGACCGGCCGGATCAGCCGAACGCGGCGTAGGCGACCAGCAGCAGGGCGAAGGTCGACGCCACCCAGCCGACGATGGTTACGATCTCGCGGATCAGGTCGAACGGGCTGTCGGTATCTTCGTCGTCATGGATCAGATGCATGGTCGTGCTCTCACTGTGCAATAGGACCATGCACGTTCTTTCGTGAACGCACCGTGACGGCAGTCACACCCGCATGATGCGGCGGACCAGGGCGTCGGCCCAGGCGGTCGGCAGGGCCGCGAGGATCCGCGTGCCGGCGTGAACCGGCCAGGGAAAGGCGACCAGCGGCCGGCCACGCGCCAAGCCGCGCTGGATCGCGTCCGCCGCGTGCTCGACCTCCATCAGCATCGGCATCGGGAACCTGGCGCCGTCGGTCATCGGCGTGCGCACGAAGCCGGGGCAGATCACCGAGACCCGCACGCCGCGCGGCCGCAGCTCGACCCGCAGGGCCTCGCCATAGAGCCGGACCGCGGCCTTCGACGCGGCATAGGGCCCCATGCCGGGAAAGCCGCGGAAGCCGGCCAGCGAGCTCATCAGCGCGATCTGCCCGGCAGCGCGCGCCGCCATCCGCGGCCGGATCGGGTCGATTGTGTTGAGCACGCCGTCGAGATTGACCGCCAGGATGCGATGGCCCTTCGCCGCTGGGTCGGCACCCTCGGCCCCGCCCGGGGCGACGCCGGCATTGGCGATGACCAGATCTAGCGGCCCGGTCTCGTCGGTCGCCGTAACCGCCGCCGCCATCGCCGCCTGATCGGTGACGTCGACCGCGGCTGTTTCCACCGTGGCGCCGAGGGCCCGCGTCGCCTCGGCCACCGCCTCCAGCCGGGCCGCGTCGCGCCCGAACAGCACCAGCCGCACGCCGGGCGCGGCGTAGGCCTTCGCCAGCGCCGCGCCGAGGCCGCTCGAGGCGCCGGTGATCAGGATCGCGGCCGGCCCCGCCATGGCATTCTCCTCGTTGCCAGTGTCCTTGTTGCCTGGCCAAGCGACCGCTATAAGCCCGCTATGACTCAGGATAAGACCGCTTCGGCCCCGCTTTCCAGCATGACCGGCTTCGCCCGCAGGGAGGGCGGCGTCGAGGGCGTGTCCTGGGTGTGGGAGGCACGCAGCGTCAACGGCAAATCGCTCGACCTCCGCCTGCGCACCCCGGCCGGCTTCGAGCGGCTGGAGGCGGCAGCGCGGATCGAGTTGGCCAAGCGCTTCCGCCGCGGCAACGTCACCCTGAACCTGTCGCTCGGCCGCAGCGAGACGGCGCCGCAGCTGCGCATCAATCGCGAGGTGCTGGACCAGCTGATCGCGCTGGTGCGCGAGGTCAATGGTGACACAGCGCCGGTTCAGGTCGACGCGTTGCTCGGCGTCCGCGGCGTGGTCGAGAACGGCGACTCCGCCTCGGCCGAGCTGAACGGCGCCGTCGAGGCCGAGGCCGGGGCGGCGATCGCACCGCTGCTCGACGACCTGCTGGCGACGCGGCTGGAGGAGGGCGGCCGCCTGCGCGACGTCCTGGCCGGCCAGATCGACCAGATCACCGAGCTCGTCGGCCAGGCCCGGGCCTCCGCCGCCGCCCAGCCGGAGTCGCTCAAGGCGCGGCTCAAGGCCCAGCTCGACCTGCTGCTGGAGGCCCGGCCGCCCTTGGCCGAGGACCGGCTGGCGCAGGAGGTGGCGCTGCTGGTCGGCCGCAGCGACGTGCGCGAGGAGCTCGACCGGCTCAACGCCCATATCGGCCAGGCGCGCGGCCTGCTCGCCGCCGGCAGCGGCGTCGGGCGCCGGCTCGATTTCCTGTGCCAGGAGTTCAACCGGGAAGCCAACACGCTGTGCTCGAAGGCAGCGGATGTGGCGCTGACCCGGATCGGCCTCGACCTCAAGGCCGTGATCGAACAGTTCCGCGAGCAGATCCAGAACATCGAATGACGACCAACATCATCCGACGCGGGCTCATGCTCGTCCTGTCCTCGCCATCGGGGGCGGGGAAGACCTCGATCACCCGGGCCGTGCTGGCGCAGGACCCGAACCTGACGATCTCGGTCTCGGTCACCACCCGCGCCCAGCGGCCGGGCGAGATCGACGGCACGCACTACCACTTCATCGACCAGGCGGCCTATGACGTCATGGTCGCCAATGACGAGCTGTTCGAGCGCGCCAAGGTCTTCGGCAACGGCTACGGCACGCCGCGCGCGCCGGTCGAGGCGGCGCTGGCGGCCGGCCGCGACGTGATCTTCGATATCGACTGGCAGGGCACCCAGCAACTGGCGCAGAAGGCGCGGACCGACCTGGTCAGCGTCTTCGTGCTGCCGCCGACGGTCGAGGCGCTGGAGCAAAGGCTGCGCGTCCGCGCCCAGGACAGCGACGAGGTGATCGCCGGCCGCATGGCCAAGGCGGCCGACGAGATGAGCCATTGGCCGGAATACGACTACGTGATCGTCAACCGGGACCTCGAAGCCAGCATCGCCGAGGTCCAGGCGATCCTGGCGGCGGAACGGCTGCGCCGCAGCCGCCAGACCGGCCTGCCGGACTTCGTCCGCGCGCTGCAGGCCAGGCTTTAACGAACGAAGCCATACTTCCGCCGGAAAATTGACGAAGAGCGAACGCAGTTCAAATTCAATATAAATCCGTCTGCTTTACTTCGATATTCATGTTTTGTTTTCGCGGTCGCGGGGTGCCGTGGCAAGCGGCTCCGCCTTTTCGTCCTCTCCTTTTCATGAGGGATTTCGGCCATGCCTATTACCGGTCGTGACTGGGAAATTCATATCGTCCGGTCGCGCGAGGAGACGCGAGTCGGGAAGGCTTTTGCCCGTACCGTCAGCAGCTACCAGGTGTTCCACGACGGGGCCGCGGTCGCGCAGCTGAGCGGCACCATCGTCGAGCGACAGGGGCCGGGCGACAACACCAGCACCGGCGTGTCGAAGCACCGCCGGGTGGCGGCCGGAACCTATGAGCTCCATACCCATGACGGGGCCGGCAACAACAAGTACATGACGATCGGCTATTCTACGGCCGCCCAGATCACCGCGTTGCCGAGGCCCGCCCTGCGGCTGTCGCCGACCGGATCCAGAACCGGCATCCTGATCCACCCGGCAAACGGATATCTGTGGGCCATCGGCTGCCTCAATCCAGGCTCCGCCCTCAACGGTCCGAACGACAACGTCCAATGGAGCGACAGCCGGTCCCGCGTGATCGCGATCATCGACGACCTGAAGGCCTTCCTCGGCGGCCAGTTCCCGACTTCGAACAACAGGGAGATTCCCCGCTGCCAGTGCGTCATCGATGGCGAGCCTTGAGGAGGGACTGCCATGACACGGCGCATTTGGGGGCCGGCATCGGCCACCGCCGCAGCCTTCGCCGCCGCGATGCTCGTCGCGGGGTGCCAAGAGTCGCAACCGGCCATGTCGGCCTCGGTACCGGAGGCCCCGGCCATACCGCAGGTCATGTCCGGCACCGCCTTGGGCAGCATCCCCCAGGGCGTTCCGGTCGATGAGGAGTATCGTCGCGAGTTCGAGCGCTGCGACCGGGAGAATATCTTCCGGAACCAGCCCATGACAGGGTTCCGGCGATGCAGCGGAGATCCGAATCGGCTGACCGCGCTCAACCGCCTCCATGACGGCACAATCTCCTTCGATGCCAAGCTCGGGCTCGACATCGATGGCGGCTTCAAGGCACTGACCGATCCTGGGCTGACCGACCTGAGAGACACTTCCTACCGGTACCCGGACGGCAGTTCCGTCTATTCGGATACGGTGCCGTATGTGGTCATCCCGCAGGGCGGCGACTTCTCCCGTCTCACGGGGATTCAGATCGGCGATATCGGCGTCGTCCTGGATGGCTCCAAGGCCGTTCCGGTCCTGGTCGCCGATCGCGGGCCGGCCAACAAGATCGGGGAAGGGTCGATCGCGCTGTTCGAAGCGATCGGCGACAGCCGCTGCCGGACGTGGCAGGACCCCGATCGCAAGACCCGCTGCAGCGACATTCGCGACACGAGCCTGAACCGCAATGTCCGATACCTGCTCTTCCCGGACTCGAAGATCTCAGGCCTGACGCCGGACACCGTCAACCAGCGCGTGGGAGAGGAGGCGTTGCGACGATTCGAGGCCCTGAAGACCACTCCGCCAGGGCCCTGACGGTCGCCGGGCTCGCGGCGGGTCAGCTCCGCCGCGCCACCGCCCGGGCCAGGCGGATGAAGCCGGCGATGTCGATCTCCTCGGCCCGCGCGGTTGGCGGCAGGCCGGCCTCGGCCAGCAGCGCCTCGGCGTCACCCAGGCTGCGCAAGCTGGCGCGCAGCATCTTGCGGCGCTGGCCGAAGGCGGCCGCCGTGACGGTTTCCATCGTTGCGAAGGGGACCTCCTCGCGATCGGGACGGGGGCGGAAGCGGACCACGGTTGAATCGACCTTGGGCGGCGGCGTGAAGGCGCGGGCCGGCAGTGTCAGCAGCGGGTCGACCTCGGCGCACCATTGCGCGATCACCGACAGCCGGCCATAGGCGTGGCTGCGCGGCTGGGCGACCATCCGGTCCGCCACCTCTTTCTGAAACATCAGCGTCAGCGACCGGAACTGGTCGATCCGGCGCAGCCAGCCGATCAGCAGTGGCGTCGCCACATTATAGGGCAGGTTGGCGATCACCGCGCGGGGCGCCGGCACCAGGGCCAGGATGTCGGTCTTCAGCGCGTCGGCCTCGACGACCCGCAGCCGGTCGCCGGCGACTGCCGCCAGTTCCTCCAGCGCCGGCTGGAAGCGCCGGTCGCGCTCGATCACCGTGACGCTGGCGGCGGCGGAGGCCAGGAGCGCCCGGGTCAGCCCGCCCGGACCCGGCCCGATCTCGATCACATGCACGCCGGCCAGGTCACCGGCCTCGCGGACGATCCGGGCGGTGACATTGAGGTCGAGGAGGAAGTTCTGGCCGAGCGACTTCTTGGCCGCCAGCCCATGCCGCGCGATCACGTCGCGCAGCGGCGGCAGGGCGGCGATCGCGTCGCGGAGGGCGTCGTCGGACAGGGTCAGGGAACCCTCAGAGCCGGATGTCGATATAGGCGTTGCCGCGCAGGTCGCGCAGCAGCCGGCGCTGCATCATGTCGATCTTCTGGTCGGCCAGGGCGCCGCGAATCTGGTCGCGGTCGACGCCATCGGTCGGGGCATCCTGGCGGGAGCAGACCATCATCACGGCGACGCCGTTCGGCACGCGCAGCGGCGAGCTGACCTGGCCGTCGGGCAGGGCGCTGACCACCTGGCGCATCGCGTCGGGCAGGCGGTTGAGCATGACGTCGCCCAGATCGGTATTGGCGGTCACGCCCAGTTCCTTGGCCTTGGCCTGGAAGGCCTCGCAGCCGTTCACGCTGGAGAAGTCGTTGCGCATCTGCGAGACCACCGTCTCCACCCGGTTGCGCGGCGCGGTCGGCGGCACCGGGACGACGATCTGGTTCAGGCGGACCTTGACGCCCGTCGCGGTGGCGGCATTGACCGTGCGCTTGTCGCGCAGCAGCAGGATGTTGTAGCCGCCGAGGGTGCGGATCGGGTCCGACACCTGGCCCTGCTGCATGGTGCCGAGGACCTGGTCGAGCGCGGGTTCGAGCTGCCCGGCCAGCACCCAGCCCATATCGCCGCCGCCCTGGGCCCCGGCGGCCKGGCTGAACTGGCGTGCCACGGCCGGGAAAGGGGCACCGCGCCGGATTTCGGAGACCAGCCGGTCGGCCAGGGCCTTGACCTGGGCTTCGCCGGAATCCTGATCGACCGCGAGGAAGATCGAGGCGACGAGATATTGCGGCTTGCCCTGGTTGGCCTTCAGCCGCTCCACCACCTCATCGATCTGAGTGTCCGAGACCTCGACCTGGGACAGGAAGCGGCGCTGGATCAGCTGGCGCCAGGCAAGCTGGGAGCGCACCTGGCCTTCCAGCGCGCTCTGCGGCACGCCGGTGGATTTCAGCATGGTGAACAGCTGCTGAGTCGACATCTTGTTCTGGCCGGCGATCGCCGCCAGCGCCCGGTCCACATCCGCGTCGGGGACGGCGATGCCGGAGCGCTTGGCCTCCTGGCCCTGCAGCTTCTCGTCGATCAGCAGGCGCAGCACCTGGGGCAGCAGCCGCTGCTGGGCGTCCGGCGTCGCCGGCAGGCCGCTGCTCATCAGCGCCAGGCGCATGCGCATCTGCAGGTCGGCCACGGTGATCACGTCGTCATTGACCACCGCGGCGATGGTGCCGACGGCGGAGGCCGGGGCGGGGCGGGTCTGGGCCATGACCGCGGGAGCGGCCAGAGAGGTGATGGCCAGGACCAGGGCGACAATCGGGGCCGACAGGCGACGGATCATGAGGGCGACACGGCCTCGCAGTTGAAAGGCGCAGATACAGCACGTGACTTTGGCCGACTCAAGGCAAAAGCGGCCGGATTCAGGGACGGCATGGCGGGCTAACCATCCTCGAGATGAAGCAGCGCGGCGACGCCGAACAGAAGCGCGACCCCGGAGGTGGCCCAGGCGGCCATCGGCACCGGCAGCGTTCCGGCCCGGCCGAGCGCCGCGACGATGTCGCCGAGCACGAAGATCGAGAAGCCGGTGACGATGGCGCCGACGATCATCAGCACGGTGTCGACCCGGCGCCCCGGCCGCAGGCTGAAGGCCGCAGCGACCAGGATCATCGCCGCCATCAGCAGCGGCTGCGACAGCAGCCCCTGATAGGCGATGCGGTAGCGGGTCGAGGAGAAGCCGGTGGCCTCGAGGTTGCGGATATAGTCCGGCAGGTCCCAGAACGAGATGGTCTGTTGCGAGGCGAACCGCTCCTGGATGCCGTTGCGGGTCAGGTTGCTGGGGATCGAGGTGGTGGCGACATGCTCCGCCGGCGTCTCGCCCTTCATCACCCAGGCGTCGCTGATCACCCAGCGGCCGTCCTGCAGCTGGGCGCTGGCGGCGTCGATCCGGCCCTGATAGCTCTCGTCCGGGTTCAGCAGCAGGAACATCGCGTTCTGCAGCTGGTCGCCGTTGCCGCCGACCTTCTCGGCATGGATGACGACGATCCCGCTCTCGTCCTTCTGGCGCAGCCAGAAACCGGTCCTGGCCACCTTCATGACGTCGCCGGTGCCGCCGAGGAAGTCGAGGTCCAGCCGCTCGAAGCGGCTGTACATCGCCGCCGAGACCGGGTTGACCACGGTGATCTTGACCACGCCCAGCACCATCGCCACGGCGATCACCGGCGCCAGGAACTGCCAGGCCGACAGGCCGGCGGCACGGGCGACCACCAGCTCGCGGCTGCGGGTCATGCGCCAGAAGGTCACCATCGCCGCGATCAGCACCGCGAAGTGGAACAGGATCTCGATATCGCTCGGCAGCTTGAAGGCGGCCAGGGTGAAGGCCAGGCTCACCGGCAGCTCGGGAATGGAGCTGACCTGGCGCACGAACTCGACGAATTCGAACACCGCGATCACGCCGCTCAGCACCAGCAGCACGGCCATGAACCAGAACAGGAACTGCCGCACGATATAGGCGTAGAGGGTGGGGGAACGAACCATCGGGTGCGGGCTGGCCTGTGGGTGCCGGTTGGGCGGGTCGGCGGATCTTCTACAACAGACGGCCCCTCGCGGCGACAACCAAGGAGGTCGCAGCCGGGCGGCAGCACCGTTTTCGACCGGTGACGGCTGTGAAACCCGCTGTTACCTTGCAGGTTCCGCCGCCTTGGCCGCGGCCATCGGAAATCGCCCGGAAGACGACAAGATGCAGATCTCCTTCGCCCCGCCCGCTTCCGTGGAAGCCGGCGCCCTGGTGCTCGGCGTGTTTGCCGACGGAGTCCTCTCGACGGCCGCCGCCGCGGTCGACAAACGGTCGAAGGGGTCGCTGTCGCGGGCGCTGAAGGCCGCGCCGAAGTTCAAGGGCGGCCGCGACGAGACCCTGACCCTGTATGGTCTTGCCGGTATCGGCGCCGACCAGGTCGTGCTGTTCGGCCTCGGCAAGCCGGAGGAGGTCGATGCGGTCCGGCTGCAGCGGGCGGGCGGCGCGGTCGCCGCCCTGCTGAACCAGGCCCGGATCAATGAGGCGACGGCCCAGTTCGAGGGCATCGTCCTCGCCGGCCAGGGCGCGGGGGCCGCAGCCGCCGAATTCGCCTTCGGTGCCCGGCTGCGGGCTTGGCGCTTCGAGCGCTATCACACCAAGGAGAAGGCCGAGGCGAAGCCGACGCTGACGAGCCTGACAGTGCAGACCGGCGAGGCCGCGGCGGCGAAGAAGATCTTCGCCCGCGCCGATGCCGTGGCCCAGGGCGTGTTCCTGACCCGCGAGCTGGTGTCGGAGCCGGCCAACATCCTCCATCCGGAGAGCTTTGCCGCCAAGGCCAAGGAGCTGGCGGATCTCGGCGTCGAGGTCGAGATCCTCGGCGAGAAGCAGATGCGCAAGCTCGGCATGGGCGCGCTGCTCGGCGTCGGCCAGGGCTCGGCGCGCGAGAGCCAGCTGGTGGTGCTGCAGTGGAAGGGCGCCGGCGGCAAGCGCAAGGACGAGGCGCCGATCGCCTTCGTCGGCAAGGGCGTGACCTTCGACACCGGCGGCATCTCGCTCAAGCCCGGCCAGGGCATGTGGGACATGAAGTGGGACATGGGTGGCGCCGGCGTGGTCACCGGGCTGTTCAAGGCGCTGGCGCTGCGCAAGGCCAAGGTCAATGCGGTCGGCGTGCTCGGCCTGGTCGAGAACATGCCGTCGGGCGACGCCCAGCGGCCGGGCGACATCGTCACCTCGATGTCCGGCCAGACCATCGAGGTCTGGAACACCGATGCCGAGGGCCGGCTCGTGCTGGCCGACGCGCTCTGGTACACGCAGGACCGGTTCAAGCCGAAGGCGATGGTCAACCTGGCCACGCTGACCGGCGCGGTCATCATCGCGCTGGGCACCGACCATGCCGGGCTGTTCGCCAATGACGACGCGCTGGCCGAGAAGCTGACCGCCGCCGGCAAGGCGGTCGAGGAGAAGCTGTGGCGCCTGCCGCTGGGCGACGCCTATGACAAGCAGATCGACAGCGACATCGCCGACATGAAGAACATCACCGGCAGCCGCGACGCCGGGTCGATCATTGGCGGGCAGTTCCTGCAGCGCTTCGTCAACAAGGTGCCCTGGGCCCATCTCGACATCGCCGGCACCACCTGGTCCAGCAAGGACACGCCGACGGTGCCGAAGGGCGCCACCGCCTTCGGCGTGCGGCTGCTGGACCGCTTCGTGACCGACAACTACGAAGGCTGATGGCCGAGATCCGGTTCTATCACCTGACCGCGCGGACGTTCGAGCAGACCCTGCCGGTGCTGCTCGACCGGACGCTGCAGCGCGGTTGGCGCGCCGTGGTCAGCGTCGGCTCGGAGGAGCGGGTGGAGAGCCTGGCCGGCCATCTCTGGACCTACTCCAAGGAAGGCTTCCTGCCGCACGGCACCAAGCGCGACGGCTTCGCCGAGGAGCAGCCGGTCTGGATCAGCGACCATGTGGAGAACCCGAACGCCGCCCAGGTGCTGTTCCTGGGCGACGGCGCGGAGTCGGACGGCGATGGCGGCTTTGCCACGGTCTGTGACCTGTTCGACGGCAACGACCCGGAGGCGGTGCAGGCCGCGCGCGGGCGCTGGAAGCGCCTCCGCGACGCCGGCCACACCCTGGTCTACTACCAGCAGGACGAGGCCGGGGCCTGGAGCGAGAAGCAACGGGTGGGCGGGTGACGCCGCGCACGGCGCTGTGGCTCGCAGTCGCCCTCTGTGTCCTGCTGGTCCTCCTGCCCGGGATCGACCTCGTCGTCTCCGGCTGGTTCTACGCCGCCGGCAGCGGCTTCGCCTGGGACGGCGCGCCGCTGGCGGAGGCGATCCACGAGGCGGTGCAGATCCTGGTCCGCACCGCCGCTGTGCTGCTGCTCGTCGCGACGCTCTGGACCTGGCTGGCGCAGCGGCGACTGCTCGGCCTCGACGCGCGGCGCTGGACCTTTCTGGCCCTGGCGCTGGCGCTCGGTCCGGGGCTGATCGCCAACGCCGTGCTGAAGGATCATTGGGGCCGAGCCCGGCCGCGCCAGGTCGAGGCCTTCGGCGGCAGTGCCGTCTTCACACCGCCGCTGATCCCGGCCGGCCAGTGCGGCCGCAACTGCTCCTTCGTCGCCGGCGACCCGACCGTCGGCTTCGTTGTCCACAGCGTCGCCTATGTCGTGCCGGCGCGGCGGCGGCGGCGGATCTTCTGGGGATCGATGGCGCTGGGCGGGCTCCTGGGCCTGCTGCGCATCGGCATGGGCGGGCATTTCTTCAGCGACGTGGTCTTCGCCGCCGCGGTGATCCTGCTGGTCAGCGCCGGGCTTTACACCCTGCTGTTCGATCGTTGGCGCACGGCCGCCGCCTGGCGCGACTTCATCCGTGGCCTGATCCGCTGGCCAGAGCCGGGGTGAGTTACAGCCGTAGCCAATTGTCCGGCAAGTGATGCGCGGCCGCAATTCGCGACCATATAGACTGACAGCCAAGGCCGCTGCGGGTCAGGCATCCGCGCGGTTCCCCAGACAAGGTGACGAGTGATGACGGACGGATCGACTGTCGGACGGTTCGGCAGCGGGCGCGAGGTGCGGCGGATCGAGGATGCCGGGCTGCTGGCCGGCGCCGGCCGGTTCAGCGACGACATCTCCCTGCCGGGACAAACCTATCTCGGCTTCCTGCGCTCGCCGCATCCGCATGCCCGGATCGTGTCGATCGACGCCTCGGCGGCGTTGGCGATGCCCGGTGTGGTCGCCGTGGTGACCGGCGCCGACCTGATCGCGGACGGGGTGAAGCCGCTGCCGCTGGCGCCGATCTTCAAGCGGCCGGACGGCTCGCCCGGCGCGTCGCCGCTGCGGYCGGCGCTGGCGCATGAGATCGTGCGCTTCGTCGGCGAGGCCGTCGTCGCCTTGGTGGCCGAGAGCCGTGGCGTGCTGAAGGACGCGCTCGACACCATTGTCGTCGAGTATGACGAGCTGCCCGCGGTCACCGGCGTGGCGCAGGTCCTGGCGCCGGACGCGCCGCAGGTCTGGCCGGCCGCGACCGGCAACATCGCGGCGCAGATGCGGCACGGCGATGCCGCGGCGACCGACGCCGCCTTCCACGCCGCCGCCCATGTCGTCTCGCTCGACCTCGTCAACCAGCGGCTGGCGCCGACGCCGATGGAGCCGCGCAGCTCGCAGGCCGAGTACGACGCCCAGACCGACAAGCTGACCCTGCGCCTGTCGAGCCAGATGCCGTCCGGCGCCCGTGACACGCTGTGCGACGCGGTGCTCGGCATCCCGCGTGAGAAGGTGCGGGTGGTGGTCGACGATGTCGGCGGCGGCTTCGGCATGAAGACCGGCCTCTACCCCGAGGACATCATGGTGGCCTATGCCGCGCGCAAGCTGCAGCGCCCGGTGAAATGGACCGCCGAGCGGATCGAGGAGTTCCTGGCGGCGACCCATGGCCGCGATGTCGAGAGCCGTGCCGAGCTGGCGCTGGACGAGACCGGCAAGGTGCTGGGCTACCGGGTGCGGTCGTATGCCAATGTCGGCGCCTACGCCACCACGGCGGGCATCATCATCCAGCTGATGATCGGCCCCTGGGTGTCGACCAGCATCTACGACATCCGCACCATCGATTTCGATTTCACGGCCCTCCTAACCCATACGGCGCCGACCGGCGCCTATCGCGGGGCTGGGCGGCCGGAGGCGATCTATCTGATCGAGCGGCTGTTCGACGCCGCGGCGCGCCAGCTCGGCCTTGACCCGGTCGAGATCCGGCGCCGCAACCTCATCCATCCCGAGCAGATGCCCTACACCAACGCGATGGGGCAGACCTATGACAGCGGCAGGTTCGGCTCGATCATCGACCAGGCCGTGGACCTCGCCGACTGGGACGGCTTCGCCGCGCGTGAGGCCGAGTCCCGGGCCCGCGGCAAACTGCGCGGCCGCGGCCTGGCCTCGTTCCTGGAATGGACCGGCGGCAATGTGTTCGAGGAGCGGGTGACGGTCCAGGTCTCCGGCGACGGCGACATCGAGATCTATGCCGCAACCATGCCGATGGGGCAGGGGATCGCGACCTCCTACGCCCAGCTGGTGGTCGACGTCTTCGGCGTGCCGATCGACAGGATCCGCATCGTCATGGGCGACACCGACCGCGGCCAGGGCTTCGGCAGCGCCGGGTCGCGGTCGCTGTTCACCGCCGGCTCGGCGATCCGCCACGCCTCCGAACGCGCGGTCGACACCGGCCGCGAGCTGGCCGGCGACGCGCTGGAGGCTGCGGCGGCCGACATCGAATATGCCGAGGGTGAGTTCCGGATCGCCGGCACCGACCGCGGCGTCGGCCTGTTCGAGCTCGCCGATCGCCAGCCCGACCGCCGCATCTTCATCGACGCCACCAGCACGGTGAAGGGGCCGAGCTGGCCGAATGGCTGCCATATCTGCGAGATCGAGCTGGACCCCGAGACCGGCACAGTAGACATCGTCTCTTACGTCTCGGCCAACGATGTCGGGCGGGTGGTCAACCCGATGATCGTGCGCGGCCAGCTCGACGGCGGCGCGGTCCAGGGCATCGGCCAGGCGCTGGGCGAGCACATGGTCTATGACCGCGAGACCGGGCAGGTCATGACCGCGACGCTGATGGATTACGGCGTGCCGCGGGCGGACGTGATCCGCAGCTTCGTCCACGTGCTCGACGAATCGATCCCGTGCCTGAACAACCCGCTCGGGGTGAAGGGCGTGGGCGAGCTCGGCACCATCGGCGCCACCCCGGCGGTGGTCAACGCCGTCGCCGACGCCCTGGTGCGCGCCGGCCATGGCGAGGCCGCCGACCGGCTGCAGATGCCGCTGACCCCGGCGGTGGTATGGGAGGCGCTGCGGTAACGGAGGGGCGGAGCCACCCCCTCACCCGAAATCGCTGTCGCGATTTCGACCTCTCCCCAAGGAGAGGCGAGGGAGCGGCGCTCCTGTTTCCCTCGCCTCGGGGAGAGGGAGGGGCCCGTCGCGTTGGCGACGGGAGGGTGAGGGGGTAAGCCTCAGCCCGCCAGCGCCTGCGCCGCCTCCAGCTTGCCGTTGGCCTCCAGCCAGGCTTCCTCGGCGGCGTCCAGCTTGCTTTGCACGTCGTGCGCCGCGATCTGCTGCTCGGTCGCTGCCGCGGGGTTGTTGTAGAGCGCGGTGTCGGCCAGCTTCGCCTCGATCGCCTTCTTCTCCCGCTCCAGCCCTTGGATCCGCTTCTCGATGTCGCGGATCGCCAGGCGCAGCGGCGCCAGCTGAGCACGGGCCTCGGCGGCGGCGCGGCGCTGCTCCTTGCGGTCGGCCTGGCTTAGCTTGTCCCCCTGCCGCCCGGCGCGCTCCTGCCGGCGCTGTTCGTTCAGCAGGCGGCGGTAGTCGTCGAGGTCGCCTTCGAACGGGCTGACCGCGCCGTCCTTGACCAGCAGCAGCCGGTCGGCGGTCAGCTCGATCAGATGCGGGTCATGGGTGATCAGCACCACCGCGCCGTCATACTCGTTCAGCGCCTGCACCAGCGCCTGGCGGCTGTCGACGTCGAGATGGTTGGTCGGTTCGTCGAGCAGCAGCAATTGCGGCGCCTCGCGCGCCATCAGGGCCAGGAGCAGCCGCGCCTTCTCGCCGCCCGACATGTCGCCGATCCGGGTCTCCGACCGGCGCTGGACGAAGCCGAAGCGGCCGAGATGGGCCCGGATCTTCTCGTCGGTCGAATTCGGCATCACCCGCCGCGCCTGGGCGATGGCGTTCAGCGACAGGTCCAGCTCTTCCGCCTGGTGCTGGGCGAAATAGCCGACCTTGAGCTTGTTGGACTTGCGCAGCTGCCCGGACATCGGCTGCAGGCGGCCGGCGAACAGCTTGACCAGCGTCGACTTGCCGTTGCCGTTGGCGCCCAGCAGCGCGATGCGGTCGTCCATGTCGATCCGCATGTCGAGATTCTTCAGGACCGGGCGCTCGTCATAGCCGACGGTGACCTTGTCCAGCACCAGGATCGGCGGCGCCAGCTCCTCCGGCGGCGGGAAGTCGAAGCTGATCGACTGGCCTTCGACCAGCGCCACGATCGGCTCCATCTTCTCCAGCGCCTTGACCCGGCTCTGCGCCTGGCGGGCCTTGGTGGCCTTGGCCTTGAAGCGGTCGATGAAGCTCTGCATGTGGGCGCGCTGGGCGATCTGCCGCTTCTGCAGCGCCGCCAGGTGGTCCAGCCGCATGCGGCGCGTCTGCTCGAACTGGTCGTAGCCGCCGGTGTAGGCGGTCAGCTTGCCGTTCTCGAGATGGATCGTGGTGTCGACCACCCGGTTCAGCAGGTCGCGGTCGTGGCTGACCATCAGGATGGTGTGCGGGTAGGATTTCAGCCAGGTCTCGAGCCACAGCGTGGCCTCGAGGTCGAGATGGTTGGTCGGCTCGTCGAGCAGCAGCAGGTCGGGCTGCAGGAACAGCGTCGCCGCCAGGGCCACGCGCATGCGCATGCCGCCCGACAGGTCGCCGACCTGCCGGCCTTGAGCCTCGGTGTCGAAGCCGAGGCCGGCGAGGATGGTAGCGGCACGGGCCGGGGCGGTGTGGGCGTCGATGTCGACGAGGCGGGTGTGGATCTCGCCGATCCGGTCCGGATCCTCGGCGGTCTCCGCTTCCTCCATCAGGGCGGCGCGCTCGGTGTCGGCGGCCAGCACGGTGTCTAGCAGGCTGGCCGACCCTTCCGGCGCGTCCTGGGCCACGCTGGCCATGCGCCAGCGCCCGGGATAGCTGATCTGGCCGCCGTCGAGCCCGATCTCCTTGCGGATCGCGCGCAGCAGCGTCGACTTGCCGGTGCCGTTGTGGCCGACGAGACCGGCCTTGTGCCCGGCCGCGACCGACACCGAAGCGGAGTCGAGCAGCACGCGGCCGGCGATGCGGATGGTGATGTCCTGGATCTGAAGCATGGCGGCGGCGTCATAGCACGACCGGGCCGGATTCGGGCCTGCGGATTCGGCTTCGGTTGCCGGATCGGGGCCGCCCGTCTATAAGGCCGCGCAATTCCGATCGCCAACGCCTGAAAAACCGAGGATCCAATGGCCGAGCGCACCTTCTCCATCATCAAGCCGGACGCCACCCGCCGCAACCTGACCGGCAAGATCAACGCCAAGTTCGAGGAAGCCGGCCTGCGCATCGTCGCGCAGAAGCGGGTCCAGCTGAGCCGCGCCCAGGCCGAGGCCTTCTATGGCGTGCATGCGGCGCGGCCATTCTTCAATGATCTGTGCAACTTCATGATCTCGGGCCCGGTCGTGGTCCAGGTCCTGGAGGGCGACAACGCCGTGGCCCGCAACCGCGAGATCATGGGCGCCACCAACCCGGCCAATGCCGAGCCGGGCACCATCCGCAAGGAATTCGCGGAATCGATCGAGGCGAATTCGGTGCACGGCTCCGATTCGGCCGAGAACGCGGCGATCGAGATCGCCTTCTTCTTCGCCGGGACCGAGATCGTCGGCTGATCCGAAGCGCCTCGGGCCATTCCCACCGCGGTGGGAATGGCCGGGTACCGCTTTCGGCAACAAAAAAGGCCGGTCCCCACGGGGCCGGCCTTTTTTGCGCCGATGGCGAAAATCAGAGCAGGAACAGCGCCATGCCGATCAGCAGGATGGCGACGGCCACAATGCCCCAGGTGCTGAAACGCACGAAGCTGACATACATCTGCTTGCGCGAGGCCAGCAGTTCTTCCGGAACCTGATTCGTGCCTTCGCTGGCCATCGCGCCCATCCTCGTCACGCTTTCGTATGTTTGCGATCGAGGCACCATTTACGGGTGCCCCCCGGGCTTGTCCAGTGAAATAGGGTTTAATTGTCGCAGCGTCGAGTTGGACTTTGTGACAATTATCACAATGGGTTGCGGATCGCGCCTGCGGCGGCGTCCGCGCCCGTGATGCGAACCCGTCCATCCTCGATCCGGACCCGCCCCTCGGCGACCCAGCGCAAGGCCAGCGGATAGCAGCGATGCTCCTCGACCAGGATGCGCGCGGCCAGGCTGGCGGCGTCGTCGCCATCGAGCACCGGCACCGCCGCCTGGATTAGGATCGGCCCGTCATCGACCGCCGGGCGCACGATATGGACGGTGCAGCCGGCGAGCCTGACGCCCGCCGCCAGTGCCCGCTCATGCGTGTGCAGCCCCGGGAAGGCCGGCAGCAGCGATGGGTGGATGTTGAGGACGCGGTCCTGCCAGCGCTTAACGAAATCAGCGCTCAGCACTCGCATGAAGCCGGCCAGGCAGATCAGCTCGACCCCGGCGGCACGCATCGCCTCGTCCATCGCCGCCTCGAAGGCCGCCTTGGATGGGTAAGCCTTGCGGTCGACCGTGGCGGTGGCGAGGCCGTGACCGGCCGCGGCGGCCAAGCCGCCGGCGCGGGGAATGTCGGACAGCACCAGCGCGATCTCGGCCGGGAAGTCCGGCGCGGCGCAGGCCTCGGCCAGGGCCGCCATGTTGCTGCCCCGGCCGGAGATCAGGATACCGACCTTCAGACGGCCCATGCCGACTCCGTGCCCGCGATCGCGACGGAATGCCCGGCATCGGCGACGACCCGGCCGATGCGGTGAACCGTCTCGCCCTGGTCGGCCAGGATCGCCGACACTGAATCCGCCCGCTCAGGCGCCACGACCAGCACCATGCCGATGCCGCAGTTGTAGGTGCGGGCCAACTCGGCCGCGTCGAGTCCGCCCTGCGCCTTCAGCCAGCGGAACACCGGGGGCAGGGGCCAGGCGCCGGCGTCGAGGGCCACGCCGAGCCCGTCCGGCAGCACCCGCGGGATGTTCTCGGTCAGCCCGCCGCCGGTGATGTGCGCCAGGGCGTGGACGCCGCCGGCGCGGATGGCCGCGAGGCTGCTCTTCACATAGATCCGGGTCGGGGTCAGGAAGGCCTCGCCGACCGTGGTGTCGTTGGCGAAAGGCGCCGGCGCGTCCCAGGCCAGCCCGGCCTCGGCGACGGTGCGGCGCACCAGCGAGTAGCCGTTGGAGTGCACGCCGGTCGAGGCCAGGCCCAGCACCACGTCGCCGTCGCGCACGTCACGGCCGGTCAGGGCCTGATCGCGCTCGACCGCGCCGACGGCGAAGCCGGCCAGGTCGTAGTCGCCGGCGGCGTACATGCCCGGCATTTCCGCTGTCTCGCCGCCGATCAGGGCGCAGCCGGCCTGGCGGCAGCCCTCGGCGATGCCGCGCAGCACGCCGCCGCCGACCGAGCGGTCGAGCTTGCCGGACGCGAAATAGTCGAGGAAGAACAGCGGCTCGGCGCCCTGCACCACCAGGTCGTTGACGCACATGGCGACGAGGTCGATGCCGACCGTGTCGTGCCGGCCGGTCTCGATCGCCACCTTCAGCTTGGTGCCGACGCCGTCGGTCGCGGCGACCAGGATCGGGTCGCGGAAGCCGGCCGCCTTCGGGTCGAACAGCGCGCCGAAGCCGCCCAGCCCTTCCATCATCCCGCGCCGGCGTGTGCTCTCGGCCAGGGGCTTGATGTCGCCGACGAAGGCCTCGCCCTCGGCGATGTTCACGCCGGCCCGGCTATAGGCGTCAGAGGCTTCCTTGGGGTCGACCGGCGGGCACATGATGACCTCGCAGAGAGGGGTGCTATATAAAGGCGGATTATCCGTGCGGATGGGCGCGGACCATAGCGAAACCGGAAGGCATTGCAATGATGCTTCGCATCGGATCGACCCTGGCCCTGGCGGCCGCGCTTCTCTGCGCCGGGCTGGTGCCGGTGCGTGCCCAGACCCCCGGCGGCGCGCCGATCGCGGGCAGCGCCTCGGGCTATTCGGTGGACAATGTCGCGGTCGAGGCCAGCGCCGGGAACGCGACCGAGGCCCGCGCCAAGGCCTTCGCCCAGGGGCCGCGCAAGGGGCTGCAGCAGCTGTTGCAGCAGATCGGCGCCGATCCGGCCCGCGTCTCCGGCATGTCCGACGCCGATGTCGAGCGGCTGGTGCAGAGCTTCCAGGTGAAGTCGGAGCAGGCCTCACCCGGCCATTACGCCGCCAGCTTGGCCTATACCTTCCGCAGCTCCGGCGTGCAGCAGCTGCTGGCCGGCACCAGTGCTGCGACGCCGATCACCGCGACCGCCCCCGGCGCTGCGCCGGGGACCCCGCCGCAGCCCGGTTTCGAGGCGCGGGGATCGGTCACCGTCACCGTGCCGATCGCGGCGCCGGCCGACTGGTACGACGTGCAGGGCCGGCTGACCAAGCTCGGCGGCATGGTCTCGTCCTCGCTGGTCAGCCTGACGGCGCGACAGGCGGTGCTGGAGCTGCGCTTTCCCGGCGATCAGACACAGCTCAACCAGATCCTGGCGCAGCAAGGCCTGACGCTGCAGCAGGGCGCCCAGACGCTCGAGCTGCACCGCGCCGGCGGGCAGTAGCCTCCGGCGTGACCACATTCTTGCCATCGAGGTCAGGCCTTTTGCGCCGCATGGTCCGATACCTGCCGAACCTGCTGAGCCTTGCCCGTTTGGTGGTGGCCCCGGTCACCATCTGGCTGATCCTGGACGGCCGGCTGGTCACGGCTTTCTGGATGTTCTCGGCGGCGGCAGTGACCGATGCGCTCGACGGCATCCTGGCGCGCTGGCTGCAGGCGCGCACGGCGCTGGGCAGCTATCTCGACCCGATCGCCGACAAGTCGCTGCTGGTCGGCACCTATCTGGCCCTGACCTGGACGGCGGAGTTGCCGGTCTGGCTGGTGGTGCTGGTGGTGGCGCGTGACATCGGCCTGGTGCTGGGCGTGGTGGTGCTGCACTTCGCCGGCCGCGGCACCCGCTCGCTGACCCCGTCGATGATCAGCAAGCTGAACACGGTGATGCAGATCGCGCTGGTGGTGCTGGTGATGGCCGCGCCGGGGCTGGATGTCGACGCCAGCGGCGTGATCGCGGTCCTGGTCTGGATCGTGGCCGGCACCACCACCCTGTCGGCGATCGGCTATCTGCGTGAGACCATCCGCCGCTTCTTCACCCCAGCCGGGGCGCACGCGTGAACGGAACGTCCCAAATCCGCTTCTGGCTGATCGGCTTCGTCGTCTTCTGCCTCCTGGTGTGGCTGCTGAGCGGCGTGCTGGCGCCCTTCGTCACCGGCATGATCATCGCCTATCTGCTGGATCCGGCCTGCGACCGGCTGCAGCGGCTGGGCATGCCGCGCTGGCTGGCGACCACGGTGCTGCTGCTGTTGTTCGTGATCCTGGCAATCCTGGCGGTGCTGATCGTAGTGCCGATCCTGATCAACCAGGTCACCGGGTTGATCTCGGCCGCACCCGACTATGTGGCCCGGGCGACGGCGCGGCTGCAGCCGCTGATCGCAGATCTGCGCCACCGCGTGTCGGCGGCGAACTTCACCGAGATCCAGAAGGCGGTCAGCCAATATGCCGGCAGCGCCGTGTCCTGGATCGGCACGGTGCTGGGCAGCCTGTGGCAGGGTGGCATGGCGCTGATCGACCTGCTGTCGCTGGTCTTCATCACCCCGGTGGTCGCCTTCTACATGCTGCGCGACTGGGATCATATGGTCGAGGTGATCGACCACAACCTGCCTGTGGCGCAGCGCGAGACCATCCGTGGGCTGGGACGCGAGGTGAACTACACCCTGTCGCGCTTCATCCGCGGCCAGCTGATCGTCTGCCTGCTGCTTGGGCTGTTCTACGCCATCGCCCTGACCATCGTCGGCCTGAACTTCGGGCTTCTGGTCGGGCTGATGACCGGCATCCTGTCGATCATCCCCTATGTCGGCTCGCTGGTCGGCCTGGTCAGCTCGATGGGCATCGCGTTCGTGCAATATGACGACTGGACGATGTGGGCCGTGGTGCTCGGCATCTTCCTGCTTGGCCAGTTCCTGGAGGGCAATTTCGTCACCCCGAAGCTGGTCGGCGAATCGGTCGGCCTGCATCCGGTCTGGGTGATCTTCGCGCTGCTCGCCGCCGGCAGCCTGTTCGGCTTCACCGGCGTCATGCTGGCGGTGCCGATGGCGGCGGTGATCGGCGTGCTGACCAGGTTCGCCCTGCACCGCTACCGCCAGAGCGCGCTGTACGGCCCGCCACCCGCCGACCCGCCGGACATGAATATTCCCACCGTCTCATGAGCAGAAGCACTGGAGAGGTGGCCCAGTTCGTCTTCGATCTGTCGCTGCCCCCGGCCCTCGGGCCGGAGGATTTCATCGTTGCCGACAGCAACCGCGAAGCCGCCGGCTGGATCGCGCGCTGGCCCGATTGGCCCGGGCCCGTGCTCGCCCTGCACGGCGCGCCGGGAGCGGGGAAGAGCCACCTGCTCGGCATCTGGGCGCAACGTGCCGGTGCCCGCGGCCTTGCCGGCGGTGCGCTGGCCGCCACGGATCCGGCCGAGCTGGGTGCCGCCGGGGCGGTGGCGCTGGACGATGCCGATCGGGTGGCGGGCGATGCGGCGGCGGAGCGGGCGCTGTTCCACC
>NZ_JBFRCU010000042.1:0-58383 GCF_052113205.1 Inquilinus sp. YAF38
CGATCGGGGCGCTTTGCCTCGCGATGGCCGGAGGCACGTTCGTCCCTGCCAGCGCTCTCCGGAACTCCGGCAATGAGCGGCCGCAGGGGGAGCAGACCGCTCACAGCCTGCTCGGCCTCTCGGCGATCGGGGCGCTTTGCCTCGCGATGGCCGGAGGCACGTTCGTCCCTGCCAGCGCTCTCCGGAACTCCGGCAATGAGCGGCCGCAGGGGGAGCAGACCGCTCACAGCCTGCTCGGCCTCTCGGAACGGCAAGGCGCTGTCGCCGATGCCGTCGCCCTGGGCAAGCCGAACAAGATCATCGCCTATGAGCTGGACCTTTGTGAGAGCACCGTGAAGGTGCACATCCGGACCATCATGAAGAAGCTGCAGGCCCGGAACCGGACCGAAATCGCCTTCAAGCTGCATGCGGCAAAAACCCGCGCCGCATGATTTGGAAAAGGCCGCCATCGTCTGGCGGCCTTTCCAGCTTCAAGCGTTCCTTCCCGATCCGTCAACACGGGCAAGAATACTTTATCCGCAATACCGTGTGCCGGGTGACGGCCCGAACACATTCATTTCCTCGGTCGAAGCGAAATAACCATAACACAGTATTCAGGCCTCCCAAGTACGTCTTTCGGCGTAGGCTGCGGGTTCGACGCTGGATAGCGGTATCTGATGGAACAAACCGGGTTCTGCGGATTCGAGCGACGTCCTCGATAAGGGCGCCGCGGCTATGGCCGGAAATGGCGTATGCCGGCCGATCAACCTAGGTGCGCGCTCGCAGAACATACCGCGACGGGGCACAAGGAGGCGTGCAATATTGGTGATCACCATGCGCTGGAGACCGCGTCCCCACACCGAACGCAAGCCGGACGCCAGTGGACGGGCGAGCGAGCTGAGACGATACTCCAGCCCCGAAAACCTCGGATTGTGTTAAAATGCGAACGTCGCCGTCGAATGTTTCCGGCCGGCGAGGCATGCGGATAGCTCGTTCACGACCCAGTCGCAACCTCAAGGCAGGAAGAACGGTCATGTCCCCGCGACGTGTCGCGATAGAGCGAAACATCGATATCTTTCATTCCCGTTTCCAATTTGAGGAAGATCAAAACGTCCGTGACGTTTTGTTGAGCCTTCTGATCAAGGAGGAGGATAAACTCGGAAGTGCGAGAGAAAAAATGGAAATCCTTGATAGAAAGATAGCACGGGGACTGATTTTGATAGAGAAGCAAAATGATATTATTGATGCAATTAAAATCAAGAAACTGGATACGGCGGTGGCTGCCAGAATATTGGAGTTGCTGACGGATTCTCAAAACGCATTGAAGGCGTTCAAAGCAGCGATCACGCCAACGGGGATGTCGCCTGCCGAAGACGAGTGAGAGCCGACCGGTTCTGGAGCCACCGTCTGAATTTGGGCCGGGCGGCGTCCAAAATGGTTATCGAATGCAAGGGCGGGATAGCAGCGCGTGCGGTCATGCTCGTGTCGTCGAACTGGCTGCTGTGGCCGGATTCGGGTCGGCTCGGAGATCCGGGCCGGGAGGGGCAGGAATCCTTCGGTTTCGAGCAATGCCCGGGGTCGGAGCGTCGACGCGATGATCGTCTATGGGGCCTTCCCGCCGAGGCAAACCGATACTCCGCGCTGCAGTTCGACGATGCCCGGTTCAACGCCTTCCTCGCCGACCTTGCGGATCAACAGCGCCCGTCCTGACGGGACGGCCGCGCTGCTTGAGGAGAACCTGCGGACCGTTCTGCTGCTGCTCGACCCAGCCACGGCAGCGGCGCCGGCACCGAAGCGCTGCCTGCGCCACCGGGCGCTGCTTCTTGCCGGCTTCGACCTGCGGGATCGACCTTAACTTCCGAGGGCTTGGTGCTGTTCGTAGCCGGCTCCAAGCCCGACCAGGCGCCGGGGCGAGGAGGTCCGCATCCATGCCGTCCCAAAATCGCCGCTCTGCGCCGTCACCGCCGTCTCGGCTTGGCTCGCCGCCCGATACGCCGGGGCCGCTGTTCATGAGGAACGTCCCGAGATATGCCGGCAAGAGCGGCCATCGGGTGGTTTCGGCCCTCATCGCCACCGCCTTCGCCCAGAAGGAGGTCACCGCCGACTGGGCCTAGACGCGTCGAGTCGCCGACGAACACCCGCTCAAATTGTCCAAGC
This sequence comes from Inquilinus sp. YAF38, assembly GCF_052113205.1. Taxonomy (NCBI): domain Bacteria; kingdom Pseudomonadati; phylum Pseudomonadota; class Alphaproteobacteria; order Rhodospirillales; family Rhodospirillaceae; genus Inquilinus; species Inquilinus sp. YAF38. The sequence goes on from NZ_JBFRCU010000042.1 coordinate 2,137, forward strand.
TTGCCGCCTTCAAGGACACAGCCGAGACTGACGTCCTGGCCTATGTGGCCTCAATGGGGACCGCCGACGCAAGCTCCATTCCACCAATCCGCTGGAGCGGCTGCACGGCAAGAACAAGCGCGGGACCGACATCCCCTGGGTTCGGCCTCGCCCGCCCGAAGCAGGCTTGGCATCTTCCCCAACGAGGCCACCATACTCGGCTTCAGACTGCGCGATCGGCATCGAGCGGTTCTAGCGGAGAGGCGACGGTCATGCACCGCCTCCGAAGCCGGTTAGTATCGGCCGCCTGAGCGGAAGGAGTACACCGCCCGTCGAAATGGATACGTCAACAGCCGAATTCCGGGCTTCAGTGATTTCGCGGTTCAAGAAGAATATAGCCATCACATTTTGAAACGGCGAAGATAATGGGCCGATCTGCAAACTTCCACTTACTGAACCCCCTCGAGCCCCGGACCCGAAATGTCACAATCGGGGGGAACAGGACCAGCATTCGCCTCGAGCAGCAGTTCTGGCGCGGGCTGGAGGAAATAGTGACGCGGGAGGGCATTCCCGTGAATGCCCTCGTGGGGCGGATCCGTGCGTCGCAGCGAAGCGACGGCAGCCTGTCCAGCGCGGTTCGCGTCTTCATCCAGGCTTACTTCTTCGCGCTAGCCCACAACTGCCGTCCGACCGTTCCGAAAGGCTACGCCTAGAGGCGTCCCCCCAATGGACGTGAGCCATCTGCGCGTGCCGACACTCCGCGGAACAGGGAGCGGCGATCATGTCGGCGAGAGATGGCATCCGAAAACGGGATGATCGGCTTCAACCGATCGCCGATCCGCGTGGCTGGGCCCGACGGCGGAGATTTGAGCACCATGGCAAGGCCCGTCTGCCGCGACGCATTGTTCCGGACCGCTCAGCGCATTTTCAGCCTTTGCATCCAGGTGGTCGCGATTCCGATCATCGCCGCAAATCTCGTCAATGTGGCGCATGCCCAGTTCGATCTACCGCCGCCGGTGCAGGAGCCTCCCCGCACGCCGGGTAGCCCGACGCCGTCCTACCCGTTGGTCAAGCCCGGATTGCCGCCGCCGGGACTGGGGATCAGCCGGCCGACACAGCCGCCAGCCGTGCCGTTCTCCGCTCCGGCCACCGTCCATGTGCGGCAAAGCAAAACCCATCCGAACGGCGTGACGATCCTGATCGACACCGTGAGCTTCCTGCCCTCCAGCATCGTCGTCTCCGTTGAGATCTTCAATCCGGCCTTTTACCGGCAGCGACTTAACCCATCCGGCAGCCTGCTGCTGACTGATGAACGTGGCAGGAGCTATTTCTTCGTCGCCCCGGTGGACAATCCGGAACTGGTGATCGGACCGCAGTCGCATGTCTTCGGCCAACTGCTCTTCCTTGGGGGAGTGGACTGGCAGGCGCGAGCTCTGCGCCTGACGATCAATCATCCGTTCGGCAGCTCGACGGATCGGATGACCGTTGTTCCCCTGTTCCAATTCAGCCTTCCCGCCGAGCCGCGGTCCTAACCCCGACTCTCACATCGTGGGTTCGGGATCCGGGCGGCGAACTCCCGCACGCGATGAGTGTCGGCGCGATTCGGAACGCCTGATCGCCGATGCAGTGGCGCGGCCGATTTCGTTGGATGCAGCCGCCCGGAGCCTGACGGATTTGTCAGCCGAAACTGCCCGGCGCAGCATTCGGGGATGCGTTCTGCGGGCGTGAAATCCCGAAGCCGCAGCAGCTCCACGGAGGATAACGCCGGCGTCGCGCCGAGGGCGATGCCGATGTCGCACATCGGTGCAGATCCAGTCTGCGGCACCGATTCGACGTGATGCGACAATTAGGCCTGAATCAAAAATCTTCGTCAGACAATAATCCGCTACCACCTAGTGCAGAAGGAAAAAACATCTCCCGCTTCGCTTCGCCGAGACTTTATTCTACATAAAATCATAAATAGTTATTCGCCGAAAATTGTTCATATAATTATTCATTTGCACACGGATGGCTGATCTCGTTTTTTGGCGAAGCAATGCTGAATGATTCGTAAGGAGAATGATCGCAATGATCATCAACGGAACCGCCAGTATCGATGATTTGTGGGGCTCGATGGGAGCAGATGTCATCGCCGGACTCGACGGCGGTGATCACATCTACGGCCAAGCCGGAGACGACAGGATCGACGGCGGCGGGGGCAAGGACTACCTGACTGGCGAGAACGGGAGCGACACGATTTTCGGGGGCAGCGAGACCGACCATCTGGTCGGGGCGAGCGGCGATGATCATCTGGATGGCGGCGCCGGTCAGGACTACATTGAAGGCGGTGTCGGCGCCGACGTCATGGATGGCGGCGACAGCAGCACGTTGAATTATCTCAGCTATCGCAACTCTCTCGCCGGGGTCACCATTGACCTGGCCACCCATGCAGCCAGCGGCGGCGAGGCGACGGGGGACCGCTTCGTCAACTTTCAGAATATCGATGGCAGTGCCTACGGCGATACCCTGACCGGCAACAGCAGTACCAACATGCTATATGGCGGGGCGGGCAACGATACGCTCAGCAGCGGGGCCGACTACGATTATCTCTACGGCCAGGACGGCAACGACGTGATGCGGGGCGGGCCAGGGGCGACCTATGCCGGCGACACCTTCGACGGCGGCAACGGCATCGATGCGGTGACCTATACCGACAGCAATGTCGGCGTGACGGTCAACCTCGCGACGGGCAAGGGCTCAGGCGGAGATGCGGCGAACGACGTCTACACCTCGGTGGAGAACGTCAACGGGTCGGCCGGGCACGACAACCTTGTCGGCAATGGCGGGGCGAATGTGCTGGATGGCTGGGCAGGTGCAGACGTGTTGACCGGGGGGGGAGGCGCAGACCGGTTCAACTTCACGTCGGTCCAGCACACGCCGGTCGTCCAGGCCGACACGATCAGCGACTTCAGCCATGCCGAGGGTGACAACGTCGTCCTGTCGGCGATCGACGCCAACATGGGCGTGGCGGGCAACCAGGCTTTCACCTTCATCGGGTCGGCGCTGTACAGCCATCATGCAGGGGAGTTGCGCTATGCCGACCGCGGTGGGGGGCACGTGACGATAGCTGGCGACGTGAATGGCGACGGCGCTTCCGACTTCCACATCGAGCTATATGGGGCTTCCCACCTCACGGCCTCGGATTTCTCTCTCTGAATCCAGTCATCCGCGGCTCGATCGCACCGAACGCCGAGGCCTTCTTTCGCTGAAAATCTTAGCGAATGCTCGAGGTTCGGAGCGCGCAAAACAAAGGGGGCCGGTTGTTTGCCGGCCCCCTGCGACAGACAGTATATAGAAATATCGGGTGCATGAATAAAATATACAATCTTTCTAAATAATTTAAGAATTTTTTGTAACTACTTGAACGGATATTTAATTTCGCAATCGCTGTAACGTCGGCAGCATGATCGCCGCCGGGACAACAACAGCGAGGTGGCTGCGTTTTGCAGGAAAATCGCGGATACGCTGGCCCGGTCGGTCTCTCCATATTGAGGTCGCGCTTTATGATCATGAAACCTCGTCGCGTTACATGAATGCGAGAGTAGCCAATGCAGACCCTGCGATCAATTTAGACCTTCAGTGAGGCGACGGCCGCGGTTGTCATCTGCTTGATGATCCCGATGGCTGAGCAGGGGCAGGCCCACACGTCGGAAGGCGTAGGCGTGCAGCAAACCGAACTCGTGCGTCACGGGAGATTCCCGGCGTCGGGCTGCGTAGGCCCTAGGGAGACACCGGGGCCATCTGAAGCCAGTTGCCCTGATGGTAGGAGAAAGTGGTAGCGCGCCGACCGGCGGACGGGCCGACTCCTTCCGAGGATCGATCCCAGGTGGACGCCCACCACCGGATGTGCATCTAGATCCAGGCGGGCCTTGTATCTAGGATCCAACTCGGGAATTGAAAGGGCTGAGCGACCTCCGCTGATCAGCCTCGCAGCTCCCCCACATGGGACCGGGCAGGCGGTGTCTTCCGCACAGAAGCGGCTTGCCCGGTCCTATGCCCAAACCGATCTCGACGACAGGCCGAATTTCAGGCGGGCAGGGAGGTCAGGTGAAGTCTCTGGCCAATTGCGAAGTCAGGTTCGATCGAGAGCCGAACGGGGCTTGCAACCCGTATGCCCGTCAGACGCTCGTGACACTGCTGATTCTGACAGGGTGTTTCGTTGCGGAAGGCTTGGCAGTCCGTTTGGCGGACGCGGCGCCTCTCGTCGAGACCGCCGAGAAACCCCGAGTTCCCGGCCTCGGGGCTTCGGCTCCAAAGTCCGAGTCTGCAGCCCAGGGGGCGGCGCCGGGAGCCGTTGTTCCGGCTCGGGATGGAACAACCGAAATCCGCCTGCCGGACAACGCCTCCGCCGAACTGCGGCGCCTGGCGCGCGATGCCGCCGCCGGACAGGCGGACGCCGAGCACGATCTCGGCACATTTTTTGCGCTCGGCATCGAGGTCCCGAACAGTTTCGAACAAGCTGCCTACTGGTATCGGCGGGCCGCCGACCAGGGCGTCGCCAGCGCCTCTTATAATCTCGGCGTACTGCTGGAGAAGGGCCTCGGGGTGCCGCGCAATTCCGAAGCGGCGGTGGCCCGCTTCCGCGAAGCTGCGGCGGCCAGACATTCAGGTGCACTGAATGCCCTGGGCCTCGCCTGCCTCAGCGGCTCAGGCACGACACGCGATCCTGTGGAGGCGCTGCTCTGGTTTCGCCGGGCCAGCGCTGCCGGAAACCCGCGCGGCGCCTACAATGTGGCCCGGCTCTATGAGAATGGTGAGCTTGGGCTCCCCGATCCCCGGGCCGCTATCGGCTGGTACCAGGTGGCGGCCGATGCCGGAAACGAGCAGGCCAGGGAGGCATTGGCAAGGCTGCAGTCGACCGCCGGCACCGGTGGCCTCGTTGTCTCGCGCGTCGGTTTTGTCGGCTTGGTCCCGGGGGCGGACCCGCTTCCGTTGAGCCAGGTGGTCATGCCCGACGATGACTCGGACCGGATCCTGGACGACCTGGCTGCGCGGTTGACGGTGCCGGCGCAGCGAAGCCGTGCCGCAACGGCGATCGCAACTGGACCGGACGGCACTGGAACACGGCCTGCGGCTGCGTCGGAGCGACCGGTGACCGCTGCCGAGATCGCCGAGATCCAGCGGTTGCTGACTCAGATAAATCTCGATGCTGGGCGGATTGACGGCCGGATGGGGCGCAAGACCCGGTCCGCCATCGCCGCATTCCAGCGGGGCCACGACCTGCCGATCACGCGACGCCCCTCAGTGGCGCTGCTGGAGGCTCTTCGCACCGCCACCCTTGTCGCCCAGAGGGATTGACCGGAAACGATTGAGACGAGGCGAACCGTGACCATTGTCGTGCTGATCGATCGCCGACGCCTTTACCTGGATGACCATCATTCGTCGACCGACGTACCCCACCAGCGGGCGCGGGTCTTCTGATAATCCGGCTCCGGGTCGTAGACCTTGACCGGCAGGCCCATATCCTGCGCGGTCAACGTGCCGACGGCATTGCGCAGCTGGTAGCCTGCGACCACCTCGTTGCGCCGCGCCTGGACCAGGTTGAGCTGGGCGTCGAGCAGGTTCTGCTGCTCGGTCAGCACGTCGAGCACGGTGCGCGATCCGACCTGCGCTTCCTGCTGCAGGCCTTCCACTGCTACCTGCTCGGCCTTGACCGCAGCCTGGAACGACTTGATCGCCGCCCGCGCCGTCACCAGCGCCTGCCATGACTGCACGGCGCTCTGGATCGCCTGTCGTCGTTGCGATTCGATCTGGATGCGGCGCTGGCCATGTGTGTAGCGGGCCTGGCGCACGAGCGATTCCTGATTCCCCTGGGAGTACAGCGGGATGGTCACCTGCGCGAGGATCGCGGCGGAGTCGATGCGGCTCTGCGCACCGTCGCTCGATTGCGGATGAGAGATGGTCGAATATTGCCGTTGTATCCGCGCCTGCACGTCGATCGACGGCAGCAGGGCGCCGAACTGCAGATCGATGTTGTCGGCCGCGGCGCGTTCGGTGAACACTGCAGCGACGATGCCCGGATAGTTCGACTGGGCGTTCCGGATCGCGTCCTGCATCGACGCCGGCAGCCCAGAGGGCACCGCCGGCGTCTCGAGCGATCCCGGCGGCTGACCGATGAAGCGCTCGAAGGTCGCGCGGCTCGCGCGCAGCGTGCCTTCCGCTTCCACACGGCCGGCAACGGCACTGGCCAGGCTGGCCTCGGCCTGGCTGACGTCGGTTCGGGTCACCTCGCCGACATTGAGCCGGTCCTGGGTCGCCTGCAACTGTCGGCGCAGTACCGCCTCGTTGCTCCGCTGCACGTCGAGCGCCGCCTGGGCCTGGACCACATCGGCATAGGCCGTGGCGGCGTCGAGCAGCACCGTCTGTTCGGTGGTCTGGACGACCGCGCGGGTCGCCATCACAGTGTTCTCGGCCTGGTTCACCGAAGCCTGGGTTCTACCGCCATTGTAGATATTCTGCGTGACGGTGATGCCAAGCGTGGCCGGGTTGACCTCGTGCCAGTAGCCTTCCCGGCCGCCGGAACTCAGAGGGTCGCCTCTTCTGCCGCTGGGCTGCAACTGCGAGATGAGGCCGGTTGCCGGGACACTGTCGGTGGTGGTGTTGCTGAACTGGCTTTCAATGCTGGCGTCCGCGGTGATCTGAGGCCGGTAGCCCGACAGCGCTTGGGCGACGCCTTCATTGACCGCCTTGAGATTGGCGATATCGGCGGCCAAGTCCGGGTTGGTGGCATAGGCCGATGCCAGCGCCTCGGTCATCGACTGGGCCGAGGCTGGGGTGGTGCCCAGCATCAGGGCGGCGGACAACGCCGCGGTGGAGAGCCCGAACCGTCCATATCGTGTCATCGTCATACACCGCAGTCGTGGGGCCATCCTGCCCATCAAGTGCCGATTCCATGGCGGCCAAGAGGGAATCGAGGCAGTTCATCGACCAGCATCTCCGGGACGAAATGGTTCTCTGATCCCGGTGTGGCTGCAAGTCATCCAAAGGGGATAGAAGGTGCCGGCCTGCTGACGACTCACCCCATGCGTCCTGTGCGATCCGGCGGCCTTCGGCTGTAGGTTTGATCGATGGCCGAGGATCCGGCAGCCAGCTGTACCCGGCCGTCGCTGCCGTCATGACGTCTGCAGGCGAAGGCTCGGACCAGGGCGGGTGGAGCGAAGGCTGCGTCCTGACGATGCTGAGCCACGAACTGCGGATGTCGTTGGCCGCCATCGCCGACCCGACGTTCTGTCCTCGAAGCGATACTCTGCTTCGACGATGGAGCGGTTTGTGGCCTGCGCGGCCGAAATCGCGGGTTCAGCCATCGTTTCCAGACTTGAGCGCCCGACGCCGAGGTTCACGAGGCGGGACGGCGCCGGTATCCCGGCGCCGTCGTCATGCTCAAGAACCTACAGAACGAAGTCGCTGGCGCTCAGCGACGGCACGGCCACGCCGATCTCGAAATCGGCGTGCCCGTCCCCGTTGATGTCACCGCTGACGACCCCGCCGGCGAAGCGCAACTCCCCGGCATGGCCACTGAAAGCGGTGGTGCCGATGTAGCTGAAGGCCTGGTTGCCGGACACACCGGCGGCGGCGTCGATGTAGGACAGATCGATCTTGTCCTGCCCGGCGGTGAAGTCGGTGATCACGTCGCGATTGGCGCCGACCGCTGAATCGGCCGGGGTCATAAAGCGAAAGGTGTCCACCGCGTCCCCGCCGGTGAGGACGTCCTTGCCGGCGCCACCGTCCAGGAGATCCTTGCCCAGGCCGCCGTTGAGAATGTCGTCGCCACCAAGCCCGGCCAGAGCGTTGTTGCCGTCGTTGCCGACGAGGCGGTTGGCGCCGGCATTGCCGACGGCCGTCAGGGCCCACAGCCCGTAGAGCTGCACGTTCTCGACATTCTGTACCGTGCTGTCGAGGGTCGTCGAGTAGCAGGTCACAATCCAGTCGTTGCCCTCGCCTGCCTTCTCGTTCACCACGTCGGCGCGATCATCGATATAGTAGATGTCGTCGCCCACACCGCCCGTCATCAGATCGGCGCCGCTGTTGCCGACGAGCGTGTCGTTGCCGTCGCCCCCGCTCAATGCGTCATTCCCGGTTCCGCCACGGACGAGATCATTGCCGGTGCCGCCGTTGAGGCAATCCGTTCCGGCACCGCCGTCGAGGGTGTCATCGTCGGCACCGCCATCGATCTCATCGATGCCATCGCCGCCGAGAATGATGTCGCGGCCGCCATCGCCGAACAGCTTGTCATCACCGACGCTGCCGGAGATCCCGTCGTCGCCGGCGTCACCATGGATCTTGTCGTCGCCGGCGCCACCGTCGATCGAGTCCTTGCCGTCGCCGCCCTGGAGGATGTCCTGGTCGAGACCGCCGCCGAGGACGTCGTCGCCGGCGCCACCCAGGACGAGGTCATCACCCTCATAGCCGCTCAGCAGGTCGGTGCCGGCGCCCCCGTCGAGCTTGTCGTTGCCGGCATTGCCGATGATGATGTCCAGCCCGTCGCCGCCGGTGACGATGTCGTCTCCGAGCCCGCCATAGATCGTATCGTCGTCATTGCCGCCGTCGATCACATCACGGCCATCGCCACCATCGATCAGATCGTCGCCGTTCTCACCAAACAGGTAGTCGTCACCGGCGTTGCCGTTGAGCCGGTCGGAATCGTCACCACCCCGGAGCCGATCGGCGCCGTCACCACCATTGAGCACATCGAGTCCGGCGCCACCCCAGAGGACATCGTCGCCAGCATCGCCGTAAAGGATGTCATTGCCGTTATCGCCGTTCAGAGCATCGGTATCGTCGCCGCCCCAGACGCGGTCATCACCGTCTCCGCCGCCGAGCGTGTCCGCGCCCAGCCCACCATACAGCAGGTCGTTGCCATCGTCACCGTCGAGCCGGTCGTTGCCGCTGCCACCGGCGAGTGTGTCGTTGCCGCTGCCCCCATTCAGGGTGTCGGTACCGTCGCCGCCATAAAGCGTATCATTGCCGCCGCCGCCATCGAGATTGTCCAGACCGGCGCCACCGGACAACGTGTCATCACCTCCATTGCCATAGAGAAAATCATCGCCGTCATTGCCGTATAATGTGTCATTTCCGTCGAGGCCGGAGACATGATCATTCCCGGCCAAAGCGTCGATAGTATCGGATCCGGCCAACCCCGAGATCACGTCATCGCCTGATGTAGGGAAGTTTGCCATCGTTTCCTCATAGAATGAAAAGGATCGACGCCTTGGCTGAGAGACGAAGGTCAGCGTGCCGCCACTAAAAGACTCAGTCCGACTGGCTCGCTTGCCTGGTATTCGGGATCTTCACAATGGAGCCTGACGACAGGAAAGTAATCTATCTGCCATTTAGGGTGTAAGATGGTATTCAAAGATCGGATACGGGTCGGCCGTATGGACGAAAACAAGATAGAAAGCGCAATAAATGCCTTTGATATCTGGCGCCGGACCAGGCATAGGGTTAACCAGGTAATGCATTGGAAGGATGACGTCGGCTGAAGGCTTTAGTCTGGATACACCTTCGTCGCCGATCTCCCGTAGCATTGTTCTGTTGCGAGCAAGAAAGCCACGGAAGCCTATTGGAACACGTGCGCACCCCCCCCCGGTGTCGGTCTGTCGTTGCCGTCGCATGATGTTGATCTTCTCTCCCGTATAGATCTGGCCGAGACTGAGTGCACTTGCTTCTCCGGACGTATCCACAAAAGAGGTACTCGTATTCAATAAACATCTATATTATCCTGTGAAAACAGGTAATCGTTTTCGGAATTTGGTTATAGATGGCGCCGAGGCGGCGAAGAGCGCCGGGGCGGAGCGGGAGACTTGCGGGCGGGCATCAAGTGGCCGCGCGGAGCCGGGCAGGTTCGGCGCCTCATCTGGGCAGATCCTAAGTGAAACACGCATTCCTGATCTATGGCGCTGCCCTCGCGCTCTTCCCGGCGTCGTCCACGATCGTGTACCGGCTGTCAACCGAGGCATCGGATCCGCAGCCGGTCGAAATGTCTCCAGTGATCCCGTCGTCGCTGCCCGCCACCGATAGCCTCATGACGTCGATCAAGCTCCCATCGCCTTCGACCCCGGATGGGCATGAGACCGGGCGGAGCGGGGACGTCGCGCATGAGCCCCTCCTGCGGTTCGACGCGATCCGGATCAATTCCAGCGGATACCAGGTGATCGCCGGCCAAGGGCCTGCCGGAAGCCGGATCACTCTGCGGGATGGCGCGAAAGCGATCGGGTCGGTCGATGCCGATGCCGATGGCGACTGGGTCTTCGTCTCGGAAGAGCCGATCGCGCCCGGTGATCATCAGATCTCACTCAGTGCGACGCAGAACGGCCGCACGACGGCGTCCGGCGATATCGCGCTGGTCATCGTTCCTTCGCGCGACGGAACCATCGACGGCCTGCCGGCGGGGCCGGGTCAGGGCGACGGCAAGCCGCTCGTCTTGGTGATCCCGAAGGCCGGCGGCGCCTCCACCATCCTGCAGGCTCCGGACGCCGCCGCCGCGGCGCTGCCCGGCCTGTCCATCGATGTCGTCGACTACGGCGAAGACGGCGCAGTGATTATCAGTGGGCACGGCGCAGGCGGTGCCCTCGTCCGGCTCTATCTCGACAACCTCCCGATCGGCGAAGGGTGGATCGACACCGCGGGCGCATTCCGGATCTCGGCAGACCGGCCGATCGCCCCGGGCACATACCGCCTGCGGGCCGACCAGTTGGATGCTGACGGTCGGGTGACCGACCGGACCGAAACGCCCTTCCAGCGCGCGGCCCCGGCCGACCTCGCCCTGGCCCAGGGGAAGGTCGTCGTCCAGCCGGGCAGCAGCTTATGGCGGATCGCGCACAGCGCGTATGGGCAGGGCACCCGCTACACCATCATCTACATGGCCAACCGCGTGCAGATCCGCGATCCGGACCTGATCTATCCGGGCCAGGTCCTCACCGTTCCCGCCCCGCTGGCATCGGCCACGATCGGGCGCACCTTGTGAACGGCGGCCGCGATTACGGCGGATCGCCATGGTCCGCGCGCAGCGGGGCCACCGGCATCGATCGGCGATGAAAATCCTGGCCCTGATCCTTGCCGCCCTGCTCGTCGCGGTCGCGCTCGAATCCCAGCTTCCGCAGCGCGTCATGGCGCGCTTCCTGCCCGATATTGCCTTCCTCCAGCCCCGCCACCGCGTGGATCCGTTGCCCGTGCAGCTGTCGTGGCTGTATCCCACGGCTCATGCCGAGATCGTGATGCTGGGCGACAGCCTCACCGCCGCGCCGCAATGGAACGAGCTGCTGCCCGGCCGCGATGTCGTCAACCGGGGCGCCTCCGGTGATACGGTGGGCCAGATCCTGGAGCGAGTCGACGCCGTCACGAGACTGCACCCACGTCTCGTCTTCGTAATGGTCGGGTCCAACGATCTCGGATACGGTACGCCGCCGGCCGCGCTCCAGCAGCCTTTCCGGGCACTGATTGACCGACTGAGAAAGGAGGGGGCCGGAATCGTTATCCAATCCGTGCTCTATGTCGCAGACGACCATGCCTGGCCGGACATCCGGCGCCAATGGGACTTCCGGCGCAACGATCAGATCCGCATCCTGAACGACGGTCTGAAGGCGCTCGCCGCGGAGACCGGCAGCGGCTATCTCGATCTCAATGCCGGGCTCGCACCGGGTGGAGTGCTGCCGGCCGAACTGACCACCGACGGGCTGCACCTCTGCGCCGCCGCGTACATGCGATGGGCGGCGATGGTGGAGGCGTATCTGCAGGGTGGAGAGGCAGGCGTGGAGACCAGTGGCGGCTGACACGCGGCGCTCGCGATATCCGGCCAGCCGGCGGTGTCCGATGCTTCGGGACGAGGACCCGCTCCCACACGCCGGGATGTTTGCGGCGGGGCATCCGGTCGATCCGTGTATTCATCCGGCTGTGCCGCTTGGCAGGCCGCTGTCTTAAAGAATGATGCTCCTCCAGAAATCGGACGATAACTTCGAACATTGGTGGGAGAGGGGGCTCCCTCCGGTGGCGGCCAAGACGAACGATTGCCGTGAAGTCCCCTCCGATCGGATCTCTCGGAAGACGATCACTCGATGACATAGCATCTAACTCGGCCCGTCGAACTGACATGGGCCTACAGGACGACAATGCCGCGCCGTCAAGCTGAGGGGAACACCGCATGCGAGTTCTGGTTACGGGTCATCGGGGGTATATCGGCACGGTGATGGTCCCGATGCTGCTGCAGGCGGGTCACAGCGTGACCGGATGCGACAGCGATCTCTATGAGCGGTGCACTTACGAGGCCGGAGGCGACATCGCGGAGGTCCCGAACATCCGCAAGGACATCCGAGACATCGTACCGCGCGACCTCGAGGGCTTCGAGGCCGTGATCCATCTGGCCGCCCTGTCAAACGATCCGCTGGGCGACCTCAATCCCGACATCACCTACAGCATCAATCACCTCGGCAGCGTGCATGTCGCCCAGGCGGCGAAGGCGGCTGGAGTCGGCCGCTTCCTGTTCGCCTCGTCGTGCAGCAACTATGGCCTTGCCGGCGACGAGATGGTGGATGAAAGCGCGGTGCTTAACCCGGTGACGGCCTATGGTCGGTCGAAGGTGTGGGCGGAGCGTGACATCTCCCGCCTGGCCGACGACAGCTTCTGTCCGGTCTATTTCCGCCCGGCCACGGCCTATGGGCTGTCGCCCCGCGTGCGCTTCGACATCGTCCTCAACAATCTCGTCGCCTGGGCCGTGACCAAGGGGCTGATCTACCTGAAGTCCGACGGCACGCCCTGGCGTCCTATCGTCCACATCCAGGACATCTCACGCGCCTTCCTGGCGGGTCTGCGCGCGCCAGCCGAGGCGGTGTTCAACCAGGCGTTCAATGTTGGCCGCACCGAACACAATTACCGCATCCGGGAGATCGCCGAGATCGTCGCGGAGGTCGTCCCTGGCTGCCGCCTGGAGATCGCGGCGGACGCCGGGCCCGACAAGCGGTCTTACCGGGTGAGCTTCGAGAAGATCGCCCGCGTCCTGCCGGAGTTCCAGCCGCAATGGGACGTGCACCGGGGGGCCGAGCAGCTCTATGCCGCCTATCGGTGCTCGCGCCTGACGCTGGAGGAATTCGAAGGTCCCCGCTACCAGCGGATCAGCCATATTCGCAAGCTGATGGCGGATGGCATCCTCGGTGCGGATCTCCGTCGCACCGGCCGGATGCCCGCGCAGAAGCCGTCGGCCTGTGCGGCCGAGTGACAGGCTGGGGCGCACCCACTCAGCTCGGGAAAGCCAGGCATCGATGCTCGAATGAATAGTCAATTCGAATATTTAAGATTCTAACGGCCAAACAGAAAAGCCCATCCAATCTTGCCGATTTCATGATTGGCCAGTAACCAAAAAATCTCGCAGTGGAAGGGTGTGTCAGTTGCAGCTTCGGCCCAATGGGCGAAAGCAGGGGATTGCTATGGTCAAGAGTGGGTGCCGGGTCTCGATTGGCTTGCCCGTCTATAATGGCGAGAACTATCTGGCCGAAGCCATCGATTCGGTTCTGGCCCAGAGCTTTGCGGATTTCGAGCTGATCATCTGCGACAATGGCTCAACAGATCGGACGGAGGAGATCTGCCGCCGCTATGCCGCGTCCGATCCGCGTGTCCGGTATCACCGAAATCCCCGGAACCTGGGGGCGAGCGCCAATTTCAGCCGGACCTTCGAGCTGGCTACCGGGGAGTATTTCCGGTGGCTCGCCCACGATGACCTGCTGGCGCCGGAATGCCTCGATCGCTGCGTTGCCGCGCTGGACCGGCAGCCGGACGCGATCCTGGCGCAACCCCTCGTCGGCCTCGTCGACGCCAAGGGCACGGTCAAGTTCGTCGGCGATGACGGCCTTCAAGCGGCCGCCTCGCCGCGGGTGACCGAGCGCTTCGCAGCGCTGGTCCGGCATCCCCGGTACTGCTGGGAGGTCTTCGCGCTCGTCCGGCGGGACATCATGGCCAAGACCGGCCTGCTTGCGCCTTTCTCCTGCTCGGACGTCGTCCTCTGCATCGAGATGGGGCTGCTGGGGCGCTTCGCCCTGGTACCCGAGCCGCTGTTCCTGAACCGGGATCATCCCGAGCGCTTCAGCCATGCGGTCCTGATCGACCGCGCTGCATCCTGGCGGTGGTGGAACAACAACGACCGAGCCCGCCTGCTGGATCTCTGCCCCAGCTGGCAGATCCAGTTGCACACCCTGCGGGCAATCCGCAAGCATGTCTCCAGTCGGGCGGAGCGCCGGGGGCTGTATCTCGGGCTGCTGCGCCACGTCCTCACCCGGCACACGATGTCTCGGCTGGTGATCGAGCCGCTTACCGCGGCGGATCCCCGAATCCAGGTCCTGGGGCGGCGGATCAAGTGTTGGCTGCGAGGCCGAAAAGCGCCCTTCAGCTCGGTGCGGATCCGGCCAGGCTCCGAAGTGCCGAAATGAGAGGCGCCATCCGTGCCGGCGGCGCGGCCTCCCGGCTCGAAGGAACCTGCCATGACCGTTGAGATCGTTTGCCCTGCCTGCGGCGACGAGGTCGGCGACTCGTTCTACGACCTGCCCGCGATCCCGACCAACAGTTGCCTGCTGATCAACGACCGGGAGGCGGCGCTGGCCTTCCCGGTCGCCCCGTTGCGGCTGAGCCTCTGCCCGGGCTGCGGTTTCATCTTCAACGCCGCCTGGGAAGGGTCGCGGACGGTCTATTCGGAATCCTACGAAGAGACCCAGGGCTTCTCACCGACCTTCAACGCCTTCCATGAGCGTCTCGCCCGCGACCTGATCGATCGGAATGGCCTGCGTGGCAAGCGCGTGATCGAGATCGGCTGCGGCAAGGGTGAGTTTCTCGCGCTGCTGTGCCGGCTCGGGGACAATGAAGGGGTGGGCTACGACCCCACCTTCATGCCGGGTCGCCTCAACGACGCCACGGCCGGGCGCGCCCGATTCCTCCGCGAGCTCTTCGACGAGACGACCGGACCCATCGCCTGCGATTTTCTGTGCTGCAAAATGACGCTCGAGCACATTCCGGACGTCGGCCGCTTCGTCGGAATGATCCGCCGCGCCCTCGATGGTCAGGAGGGCACCTGTGTCTTCTTCCAGGTGCCCAACGCCAGGCTGGTCCTGCAGGACGGGGCATTCTGGGACGTCTACTACGAGCATTGCTCCTACTTCACGGCGCACAGCCTGTCGGGTCTCTTCCAGCGCTGTGGCTTCGCCGTGGACCGCGTGTGGACCGATTATGACGACCAGTACCTGATGATCGAGGCCCGGCCTGCGAGCGCTCCAGTGTCGGTCCCGACCGGCCAAGCGGCGGTGGCGGAGATCCGGCAATGGGCCGAGGAGTTCCGGCAGGGCGTCGGGGCCGCGATCTCGGCCTGGCGCGAGCAACTGACGGATGCGGCTGCGTCGGGCCGGCGGACGGTGCTCTGGGGGTCGGGCTCGAAGTCCGTCGCCTTCCTGACCACGGTGGGCCTTAACGGCGAGGTGGCATCGGTCGTGGACATCAACCCGTTTCGCCACGGACGCTACCTGCCGGCCACCGGCCACGAGATCATATCGCCCGACGAGCTATCGACAACACCGCCCGACCTGGTGGTGGTGATGAACTCTGTCTACCGCGACGAGATCCGGAAGATGCTGCAGGCCCAGGGGTGCGACCCCGAACTGCGGTGCCTCTAGTCATGCCCAATCACCCGTTCGACGGTTGCCGGCGCGCGGCCGGACCATCCACCCTCTCGTCCCGTGCGGCCGGGACATTGCCGTCGTCACCCGGAGAACGCCCGTGATTGGCCGGAAGATCGCCTTCGCCGTTTCGGCCTCGTGGCTCAGCCAAGTGATCCGGATCGGGCTCAACCTCCTGATCCTGCCGATCATGTTTCATGCGATGAACCCCGAGGAACTCGGGCTTTGGTTGGTTCTCGGCCAGAGCACGATCTTCCTCAGCATCCTCATGGAGGCCGGCCTCACCCCGACCATCACGCGACGGATCGCCTTCGTGGCGGGCCGGAACCTGTCCGGACCCGACCGGCCGTTGGATGAGGAGTCGCGGCGCGACCTTTCGGATATGCTGGCATCCGGGCGCATCGCCTACCGCTTCGTGTCGATCGGCGTCTTCATCGTCACCTTCGCGCTGGGCAGCCTGTATCTCTGGAATCTGGAGCTGCGGCAGGTCTCGCCGACCACGGCATGGATCGCCTGGATTCTGCTGTGCCTCGGATACGCTACCATGGCCTGGTCCGGCCTATGGACGGCGCTGGCCACCGGCCTGGGCTACGTCGCCGCCGGCACCATCGCCTCCACCGTGGTCGGGATCGCGACCCTGCTGGCGCAGATGGTGGTGGTGCTGGCCGGCGGCGGCCTGCTCTGGCTCGCGATCGTCTCGGCGCTCGGCGGCGTCGTCGTCCGCCTCTCGCTGCGCCTCTATGTCCAGCGCCGGCAGCCGCACCTGTTCTCGGTGCCCGGCCGCTGGGACGGGGCGCTGATGCGCGGCATGATGGCGCCTGCGATCCGGTCGTGGCTCACGGCCGTCGGTTTCGCCGTGCTGTTCAAGACGGACCAGTACTTTATCGCGATCTATGTCGACACGGCACAGGTGCCGGCCTACTACGCCGTCTACACCCTGCTGCACAACCTCGCGATCCTGGCCTTGGCCCTGGGCCAGACCTCCAGCGTTTATGTCAGCCAGCTCTGGCACAGTGGCACGATGGAGGAGATCCACGAGATCGTTCTGCGCAGCCTCCGGATCACGCTGATCCTGATGGTCTCCGGCGTGGCGACGCTTCTGGTCGTGGGTCAGGATCTCATCGGCGTCTGGATCGGGCCCGACCATTTCGCGGGCTTTCCGGTGCTGACCGCCCTCGGCGTCATGTTCGTGCTGTGCGTCCAGCAGAATGCGGTCCTCACCTTCGCCCGGGCGACCGAGAACGAGGTCTATGCCGTTCCCTTTCTGCTCGCGGGCGGGCTGGCCCTCCTCCTGTCCTGGGGGCTGGTGCCACATCTGGGGCTGCTCGGCGCCGCCCTGGCCACGCTGCTGGCCCAGCTGTTGACGACCAACTGGATCGTCTTGCGCGACGGACTGCGACGACTGCGGGTGTCAATGGCGACCTATGGCCGGACCTGCCTCCTGCCGCTGGTGCCGGTCTCGCTGGTGACCTATTTCGGCACGATGGCGGTCGCGGGCGGATCGTTGTTGCCGAGCGCACTCGACCGGCTGCTGGCCGGGACGTCCGTCGGGATGACCGTTTGCCTGGCCGGCCTCTGGCTGTTCGGCCTCAGCCCGGCCAACCGGTCCCAGGTCCGCAGCGCGCTGCGCGCCACCATGCGCCGGCGCCGGCGTGCCGGCCAGCAGCAAACGGAGCCGCCAGTCCATTCCGGCTGAGAACCCCGGAGTCGTACAAGGGGTTGCTTTTCCGATACCCATTTGGTGGTAGGCACCCGTCCAAATTCATCACTTAAGACAATCTGTGCCCGACAGAATAATCATGGTCAGGCATCCATATCGTTAGTCTCTGGCTCAATCTTAGTGACGTGACCGCTGAGATTTTTCTGAAGATACTTCTACTATGCTGACAAGGATGGTGAATTATCGATTTAGGGAAAGACTATAAACAATAGGGTGTCACGATTTGTGGGTTCGGGTCCGAGACTGATCACGACTGCCGCATTGGCGATCCGCTGTTATCGGAGCGGATGCAAGCGGCGTTCATGGAGACTGAGGATGAATGTTCAGCTACTCGATACATCACGTGACGCGGTCGACGGGGCATCCGTGGCGCAGCGAGATCACTCCGCCCGGTGTCGCCTCTGCGACAGCCCGCTCGAGCATGTGTTCGTCGACCTCAGATCCTCTCCGCTCTGCCAGACCGTTATCGCTCCGGGGCAGCTCGATGAGATGGAGCCACATTTTCCGCTCAACGTGCTGGTGTGCGGCGACTGCTTCCTGGTCCAGCTCAGGGAGTATGTGAGCCCGGAGAACATCTTCCGCGAATACGCCTACTTCTCGTCTTACTCGACGAGTTGGGTCGCCCATGCCAAGGCCTATTGCGACATGATCCAGCAGCGGCTTGGGCTGGGCCCCGAGAGCCTGGCCATCGAGATCGCCAGCAACGACGGATACCTGTTGCAGCACTTCCTGCCGCTCGGCATTCCCGTGCTCGGGGTCGAGCCTGCGGCCAACGTCGCCAAGGTGGCGATCGACAAGGGCATTCCGACCTGTGTCGACTTCTTCGGCCAGGAGCTTGCCGACACGCTTGTCGCGGCGGGCAAGCAGGCGGACCTCATCATCGGCAACAACGTGCTGGCCCAGGTCCCCGACCTCAACGACTTCGTCTCGGGGCTGGCCCGGCTGCTGAAGCCGGAGGGAGCGATCACGCTGGAGTTCCCGCATCTCGAGCGGCTGATGGCGGAGAACCAGTTCGATACGATCTATCACGAGCACTTCTCTTACTTCTCGCTGACCACGATCGAGCGAATGGCGGCCAAGCACGGGCTGCGGCTGATCGATGCGGAGGAGCTTCCGACCCATGGCGGCTCCCTGCGCGTCTATCTGGCCCATGCCGCTTCGGCCCGGCCGACCGCCCAGAGCGTCCCGGATCTGCTGGCCCGCGAGCAGCGCCTGGGCTTTCGCGACATTGCGACCTACGCCTCCTTCGCCGAGCAGGTCCGCCAGACGAAGCGGCGGCTCCTGTCTTTCCTGATCGAGGCGAAGGCAGCGGGCAAGACCATCTGCGGTTACGGGGCGCCGGGCAAGGGCAACACGCTGCTGAATTACTGCGGTATCGGCACCGATTTTCTCGACTTCACGGTCGACCGCAACCCCTACAAGCAGGGCCACTTCACGCCGGGCATGCGCATCCCGATCCATCCGGTGGAGGCGATCGACGCAGCCAGGCCCGACTACATCCTGATCCTGCCTTGGAACCTCAAGGCGGAGATCGTCCAGCAGATGCGCCATGTCGCCGAATGGGGCGGGAAGTTTATCGTCCCGATTCCCGAGGTGGCGGTCATCGATCCGAAGGATTTGCGCTCATGAAAGTCGTGCTGTTCTGCGGTGGCTTGGGCACCCGCATCCGGGAATACTCCGAGAACGTTCCGAAGCCGATGATTCCAATCGGGCATCAGCCGATTCTGTGGCATGTCATGCAGTATTATCGGCAATACGGGCATGCCGACTTCGTTCTCTGCCTGGGCTATAAAGCCAATATAATCAAGGATTTCTTCCTCAACTATCGGCCGCAGAATTTTGCCGACTGCGTTATCTCGGGGTTCGGCACCAATGTCGAGCTGCTGAGCGAGCCGGACAAGGATTGGCGCGTGACCCTGATCGACACCGGGATCTGGCGCAATATCGGCGAGCGGCTGTGGGCCGTGCGGGAGCAGGTGCGGGACGAGGAGATCTTCCTGGCCAACTACAGCGACGGCCTGACCAACTGTGATCTCGACGAGATGGTCGACCGCTTCAAGCAGAGCGGCAAGATCGCCTGTTTCATGGCCGTGCGGCCGCCGCTGACCTACCATCTGGCGGATATCGACAAGGATGGCGAGGTGCATGGCATCCGCAGTTCCGACTGCTCCGACATCTGGATCAACGGCGGCTACTTCCTGTTCCGGCGTGAGATCTTCGATTTCATGCGCGAGGGCGAGGAACTGGTGCTGGAGCCGTTCCGGAGGCTGATCGAGGCGAACCAGCTCATGGCTTACAAGCATGAAGGCTTCTGGCGCTCGATGGACACGCTGAAGGACCGGCAGGCGCTCGAGGATCTGGTCGAGCAGGGCAAGATGCCGTGGCGCGTGCCGCACCCGGCCAAGGACAAAGCCAAGACGCTGGTGCTGGCCTGATGCGGGCTCTGGGTCTGGCTCGGCCGGGCGAAAGCCTGACCGTCCTGTGCCTCGGCGCGCATTCGGACGACATCGAGATCGGGGCAGGGGGCATGCTGCTGTCGTGGATTGCGGCTGGAGTCCGGCTGCACGTCCATTGGTGCGTGCTCAGTGCCGCCGGTCCCCGCGCAGCTGAGGCAGAGGCATCCGCCTCGGCCTTCCTTGCCGGCGCGGCCAGCACCGCCATCGAGCTCGCCGAGTTCAAGGACAGCTTCTTCCCGTATCAGGGCGGCGAGATCAAAGCCTGGCTTTCAGGGCTGAAGGCACGCATCAGCCCGGATGTCGTTCTGACTCATCGCCGGGACGACGCGCATCAGGACCACCAGGAGACCTGCCGGTTGACTTGGAACGCGTTCCGCGACCACCTCATCCTCGAATACGAGATTCCGAAATGGGACGGCGATCTCGGCCAGCCGAACCTCTACATGCCTCTCGCATCAGAGATCCTGGAGCGGAAGATCGAGCTGCTTCTCGCGCATTTCGGCTCGCAGCGGTCCAAGGACTGGTTCGATGCCGAGACGTTCCGGGGGCTGGCCCGTCTGCGCGGCATGGAAAGCCGGGCGCCGGAGCGCTATGCCGAGGCCTTCGTCCAGCGCAAGGGGCTACTCGGTTGACATCCCGATCGAGGCGGGTCCGCCGCATCCTTGTGGCGATCATGCTGGTCGCGCTGGTCAGCGGCGGCGCCGTGGCCGCGGCCTTCAAGGTTTCCGAGCCGCTGCTCGTCGTCCGCACCGCGCTCGGGCCGGCCGACGTCATCGTCGTGCTTGGCGGCGACGGACCGGCCCGGGCGTGGCAGGCGGCAGGCCTCTACCGACAGGGGGCGGCGCCGAAGGTCCTCGTCACCGGATTTGGCGACTGCGAGAACATCCGGCGCTATATGATGGACCAGGGCGTGCCGGGCGATGTGATCCAGATCGAATGCGCGGCACGCAGCACTTGGGAGAACGCGGTGTTCTCGGCCCCGCTGCTGTCGGCGATGGGAGCACGGCATGCCATTCTGGTCACCAGCTGGTTCCACACCCGCCGGGCGCTGGCCTGCTTCCGGCAGCTGGTGCCGCAGGTGGAGTGGATGTCGGTGCCGGTCGAGCGCGGCGAATCCTATCGTCAGATGCTCGGCAATCACCATGGCCTCTCAGTCCTCGCCGAGTACGTCAAGATCGGCTGGTATTCCGTCCGGTACGGTGTGGTGGCGTTCTGAAGCGGCCCGTCCGGCCCGGGATCAGCGGCGTGTGACCGCTTCGACCTCGAAGCCCTTGAAGGTGTTGCCGGTGTCGATCACGGTCGCTGTTCCCGGCCAGACCCGGCCGCGCGATCCGGTATAGGGGGCCGAGCCGCGGGCGAAATCGTTGTCGCGGAAGATCATGCCGGCGATCGGCGTCGGCTGGCCGGAGGCGATGTCCTCCGCCTGCGGATCGGTCTCCACCATCACACCGCCATAGGCGTCGGTGAAGCGATTGCGCTCGAACACCTCCATGGCATAGGCACCGGCTTCATAGCCTTGCCAGGTCACCACATTGATGCCGGCATGGGCCAGCCGGTCTCCGTGGTTGTTCCGGAAGACGTTGCCGAGATGACCGACCGCGCCCTCTTTCTCCGTCTTCAGGTATTTCGTGTAGGCGACCAGTCCGTCATAGGATTCGCTGATTTGGTTGTTCACCACCAAATTGAAAAAGACGGGGTTTAGCGCTCCGTGACCCAGAGCCCAGAGCTCGACCCCGCCACGCATACGGGTCATGATGTTGCCGTCGACAACGATGTCCGCCGAGTTGCCGTAGAACTGAACTCCGCAAGAGGCCGTGTTCTCGCTGGCATAGAAGGACTTGCCGTCCAGCCTGTTGCGATAGACGACGGCGTGCACGGCCGCATTGACCACCACCAGCGTGCTGCTGGCATCCGGTACCAGCGCCCAAGGTCGGTCGAGGCGCAACACCCGACCGCTCTGGTCGTAGTCGACGATGCGCCGGTGCTGGCCGGCGCCCCGGCCGGCTACGACCATCACGTCATTACCGGCCTTGACCCCGTCAGCCTCGGGGTCGATGCCGTTGGGCGCCAGCGTGGCCGTGTCGGGACCGGCCGAAAGAACCGTTTCAAACCCTGCGGTGCCGAACTGCTCGAACAGGATCTGCTCGCCGGTATTAGGGTCGAAGTCGGTCCATTCGGGCCTGGGTGGTGCCAGGTTGGTGGTGGTGTTCTCCGCGATGAAGATGTCCCGGGTTCCGCGAACCTGGCCCCCTTGTGAGACGAAGAAGCGGCCCTCCGCGGTCCCCTCCGGGCGCGAGGAGTCGAAATCCTCCGCGTGGTTTCCGATGATCGAGATCTCTTGTCCACCCCGCGCCAGGATGGCGGCCCGGGCCCGATAGGTGAGGCGGAAGCGGCTGTTCTCGACCAACACCTGCTGCGCCGTGCCCAGGGTGCCGCGGCTGCCAACGAAGTCGGACTCCGCCACGCGCACATCCTGCGACCCGTCAACGTTGAAGTAGCCGGAGGTCGCGGCACGGATGCCGACGCGGTCGAACCGCAAATGGCTGACGAAACGAAGATAGACCGCTGCGAAATCCGGATCGCCGTGACGCTCGGGCAGCTCAAAACCGAGATCAGAGATCGCGACGCTGTTGCCAGCCTTGTCCCCCTCGGCATAGAGCAGGGCATCCGTCCGCGGATCTGGTGCTTTGTCGGAGGGTGCCGGGATGGCACGGATGATGGAGCGGTCGCTTCCCTCACCGACCCAGGCGACCCCGTTCGGTGGCACGAGGCTGCGGCCGGTCATGTAGATGCCGGCCGGGAAGCGGACCGTGGCGGGAGCTTGGGCGTGGGCCAGGTCCAGAGTGGCTTGGATGCTCGCTGCGTCGTCTGTCCGGCCGTCCCCCTTCGCCCCTTGATCCCGCACGTCGAAGACGCGGGCCGCCTGGCCTGCCCAGGGCGAGGGAGCGAGGGCGAGCGCGACCGGGCCGCTCCAACCGAACCGGCCGCCATGGCCATTGTGCGCCCAGAGTTCGTAGGCGCCATCCGCCAAGTCTGGGGGAAGCGCGAAGTCGATGCGGTACGGGCTGACGGCCGTGACCTGGAGCCAGCGCCCGGCGGAGCGGCCGAGCGGCTTCAGGTAGATCGCCCCATCGGCCGTTCCGTTGCCGCGGCTGAGATTCCGACCGTAGAGAGACGCCGCTCCGCCCGGCTGCGCCGGCTGTGGTCCGGCCCACCACGCCTCGGTCCGGTTGATCGCAACGGGCGCCCCGACACCTTTCGCGTTCGAGGGCCATACGAGATACATCGACCAGGGCGGCAGGTCGCTCGGCAGCAGAAAGGTTGCGGCCAGCCCATTGGCCGCCTCGGGCGGAATGCCGGCAGTCAAGGTCGGACCGGCCCCACCAGCCTGCGAGAACACGCGGATTCTCGCATTGGCCCTGAGTCCGATGCCGCTCAGAACCATCATTTCGTCCGGCCCGGCGGTTTTTGAGGCCTCGGCGATGCCGGGAGCGTCGGGCGACAGGGCGAGCAGCGGCGGCTCGAAGCCACCGAACCCGGCGGGCAGGGCAGGTTCCGGATCGGGAATCGGGAATCCGAAATCAGCCGGCACAGCGGGGGCGGGAATCTGGCTTTCTGCGGGAGCGAAGCCGGCGCCGGCCCATGCGACAGCAAGCAGGGTCGCCAGAAGCCAGAGCTCGATCAAATGAAGCCATGCGCCGCCGGTCCGGCGGGCCGGCACACCGCCGGCGGATCTCGTCAAGCCAGTCCGCATGGTCATCAGCCTCTCGGTCGAGCCGGCTTGTTTCGAACGGTCGGGGAACGACGCATCGCTTTCGCCCTGGGCCGTCCAGGGTAGCCACCCCGTCGACCTCCGCCAGTTGTCCTTTGAACGGGCCGGCCTCCTGCGGAAGACGAAGCTTCGCGGCGGGCGTAGCGCGGCTATGGGACGAACTCGCCCTACCGGTCGAGGGGCGTCGCCGCACCCTGCGTCCAAAGATTATCGCCGAAGCATCCGAATTGGCCTTCCGGATGGAGAGCCCTCCCACTTTGTCCAGATCGAACGTAGCGGGGGGAGTTGCATAGAGTCGGCGTGGGTGACCGTGGGGGTTGCCGTTTCATCAGGCCTTTGTGCGCCGCCCCGGCGAACGATGCGATTTCATGAGAGAGGGCGCGATGCCGACTCTAGCCGCCCATTTGTTGAACGGGTTTCTTCTCGCGGTGGTTCTGGTCGTCTGGATGCAGCGGATTGCTCCAAGGCTGGGGATGGTCGATCATCCGACCGCACGCAAGGCGCATGAGGGCGTGATCCCGGTCTGCGGTGGCTTGGCGATGTTCGCCGCGTATGTCATCGGGACATGCGTGCTGGCCCCGCCGCTCAGGGCCCCCTGGTCCTTCATCGGCGCGCTCGCGATCCTTGTTGCCGTCGGCGCCCTCGACGACCGCCTGAACCTGCGCCCCATCTTGCGGCTGATCGCCCAGTCGATGGCGGCGGTCGCCATGGTCGCTCTCGGCGGACACATGATTGGCAATTTCGGCAGCGCCTTCCTGGACGCCCAGACCGTCGAGGCCGATGCGATCCTTTCGGCGCTCGTCTTCTGCGTCACCGTCCTGTTCGTGGTCGGGCTGACCAATGCTTTCAACATGATCGACGGACTGGACGGGCTCGCCGGCGGAACCGCCGCCTCGGCGCTGTTCTGGCTGGCGCTGATGGCGTCATTCCTCGGGCGCGGCGAGCAGGTCATGCAGCTGTTCCTGCTGCTGGCCGTGGTCCTGGGTTTCCTGGTCTTCAATATGCGGCATCGCTGGCGTCCGCGCGCGCTCGTGTTCATGGGTGATGCCGGCAGCACGATGCTCGGTGCCGCGATCGCCTATTTCATTGTCGACCTGTCTTCGGGGGCGCAGCCGACGGTCCCGTTCCCCATCCTCCTCTGGGTCTGCGTCATTCCGATGGTCGATACGCTCAGCCTGATGATCCGCCGCCTGCATTCCGGCCGCAGCCCCTTCTCCCCGGATCGCCGGCACCTGCACCATCTGATCCTCGAGCGGGGCCTCAGCCACGCCTCTGCGACCGGGGTGATCGTCGGCGTGTCCATTCTGCTCGGTGCGATTGCCTATGTCGGCACCGTCTTCGCCGTCTCCGACCAGCTGCTGACGGTGGGCCTGCTGCTTCCGGTCGTCGTCCATTCCCTCTTCGTCTGGATGTCGGTCCGGCGGGCGCGCCTGCTTCGGCCGATGGCCCCAACGCAGGAGCGGCTCGGATGAGGCTCGCTTATTTCGGCTTTCCCCATATCGGCGGCACCTATTCCGTCTTCCGGCATCTGCGCGCGGGCCTCGCCGGCGCCGGGATCGAGTTGCGCTGGTTGGGCTGCGGCCCCAAGGCACACGCGGCGGCGGACAATCCGATGTTTCGCGCGGAGATGGCCCTCGGCAGCACGGTCGGGCGCCCTGAGGACAGCGACTATGCGCGCACGCAGGCGATGGTGACTGCGATCGAAGCGGAATTCGATGGCGTGTTCGTCAACGTCCTCGCCGATCGCGTGCAGACCAACGCCGTCCGCTATCTGGATCCGCGCATCCTCCGGATCATGGTCGTTCACAACATCACGCCGGGGACTTACGCCGCGGCCCGGGCAATCCGCGACCACGTCCATGCGACGGTCGGGGTGTCGGCGCGGATCCAGGCCGATCTCGTGCAGCGATACGGCTTTCATCGCGACCGGACCGTCACGATCCCGAACGGGATCGATGTGGCCGAGGTGGCGGCGCAGCGGCCCGCGCGTTCGCAATGGGGGCTCCGTCTGCTCTATCTCGGGCGGGTCGAGGACCAGGCCAAGGGCGTCTTCTGGCTGCCGCGGATCTGCCGCGACCTCCCGTCTTCCGTCACGCTGACGGTGGCCGGCGACGGACCCGACCTGGCCAGGCTGAAGTCGCGGTGCGCGGGGCTAGGGCGCCGAGTCCGATTCCGCGGCGCCGTGCCACCTGCCCACGTCGGGACGCTTCTGGCCGAGCACGACGTGCTGCTGATGCCCTCGCGCTTCGAAGGGTTCCCGGTGACGCTGGTCGAGGCGATGGCCGCCGGGTGCGTGCCGGTGGCTTCCCGCCTCCAGGGCGTCACCGATATGGCAATCGAGGACGGCGTCAATGGTTTTCTCTTTTCTATCGGCGATACGCGCGGCGCGGCGCGGGCGATCGTCCGGCTCGCCGAAGACCGGGCCTTCCTGGTGGCGGCGTCTGCCAGGGCGAGCCGGAAGGCGCGCGAGCAGTTCGGCGTCAGTCTCATGGCCGAGCGCTATCGCGACCTGATTGACGGCTTGCGGTACTCGCAACCCACAGTCGCTCCACCGCTCGGCCTCGCGGGCTGGCGGCTGCCGCCAGGGCTGAGGCCGGGCATCAGGACCTATCTGCCGATATCGCTGAAGAACGCGCTCCGCACGCTGCGGGAGCGCCAGGCGTGACGATGCCGGATCCATCCGCGGCAATGCACTGGCTGCTGCCATGAACTGGGTCGTGACCTGGCTGCTCGTCGCCCTCGTCGTCTGGATGCTGCTTGCCGCGGCGACGCGTCCCGGCAAGATCTACGAATTCCCGTTCCTGGCCGGAACGATGACCTTCTCTTTCATCCTGCCTCAGTTGCCAGGCTTGGCGAGTGACCCGTTCCTGCCGCCGGAGTCCTATCAGCACGCCATCATCTTCACGATCATGTGCATCGCCATGTGCCGGATTGGGTGGATGCCGAACCGGCCGGTGATGCGGGCTTTCCAGTGGCGGTTTGACGAGAAGCGGCTGCTGATCGTCGCGGCACTGCTCTCGGCAATCGGTGCCTATTTCTATCACAAGCTTGCCGAGATCCCGATCGACGAAGCGGTATACACGATGTTCACCGGTACGAACGTGGTGTTTTTCTTCTTCTCCAAGCTCCTACGCTACGGTCTCTGCATCGCGCTGTTGTGCTTCTTCCTGCGACCGTCCTGGCCCGCACTGGTCATAGCCCTGATCGACACGGCGCTCTACCTCGATCGCATCGTGATGACCGGAAAGCGCAGCGAGACGACGCAACTGGTCCTGATGTTCGCCATGGCGGTCTGGTTCCTGCGGCGCAGGTCCATTCCGCACATCCTGTTCCTGAGCTGGATCGTCGTCGGAACGGTATTGGCGAGCGCGACGCATGATTATCGCGAGATGAGCCGTCGCACCAATGACAACCCTACCTTGTCGAGTCTGTCCGAGATCTCGCCGATCGAGAAATTCGAGCAGATGTTATCCAAGGGCGGTCCGGAGATGCGTAACGCAATACTGAGAATTAACGCCATGGAGCGGAACATGGCTTTCGATTTCGGCTCGATCCATTGGGATACCCTGGTCTGGAATTTCGTCCCGCAGCAGCTGGTCGGCCCCGAGCTCAAGGAATCGCTGTATGTCGGAATGGAAGAGGAACAGATCGATCGCAGCTATGACCGGCCGACCGGCACATCCGAGACCGGAATGACCGACGCCTTCGCGTCGTTCTGGTGGTTCGGCTCGATTAAGTTCTTTCTCCTCGCCTATTTCATGAGCCGGCTCTATGGCGCCGCCATGGCCGGTCACGCCGCGCCGCAGATGTTCTACATGCTGCTGGCGGTGCCGGCGATGAACTCGATTTCGCATTACACGCAATGGGTCGTGTCGGAATGGGTTCACGTGGCCGCATTCCTTATCCCGTGCCTGTTATACGCCCGAATCCGTGCGCCCGCCGGGCAGCCTGCGGTCGCCGCCGCGATCGTGAGAGCATCATGAAAAGCCTCGAAACAGCGCGGCTGGAGCCGTTGCTCGGCGGTCCGACTTTCGCCTTGGGCGACCGGTTGCGACGTTTCGCCTGGTCGATCTGCTGGGGCCTTCTGGGCGCCTGGACACCGCGGCCGTTCCACAGATGGCGGCGCCTGGTGCTCCTGGCCTTCGGGGCGCGGATCGATCCGACCGCGAGAGTCTACGGCCAGACATCGATCTGGTGGCCGCCGCATCTCACCGTCGGCCGGCATGCCGTCATCGCCCCGCGGGCGATCTGTTACAACGTGGCGCCGATCACGATCGGCGACTTCGCCATGGTGTCGCAGGGCGCCCATCTGTGCACCGGCACGCATGATGTCGACGACGACCGGTTTCCGCTGCGTGCGCGGCCGATTCTCGTGAGCGCCCAGGCCTGGGTGGCGGCTGAGGCCTTCGTCGGACCCGGCGTGACTATCGGCGAGGGCGCGGTGCTCGGGGCGCGGGGCGTCGCGTTCCGAGATCTGGATCCCTGGACGATCCATGCCGGCAATCCAGCCCGCCTCATCCGATCGCGGAGGCAGATTGCGCCGCCGGAGCGCCCTCGCGGCGGTCCGTCCCGGCCGCCCGCTGAAACCTGAACCCAACCGCCGGCGAGGGCATCGTGCCGAACTTCTGGCAGACACTGACGGACGATCTCGAGGCCAACACCGGCAGAAGAGGACCGCTGCGCGGCGTGCTGGCCTATCTTTACCACCCGGGCTTCTGCACGATCGTGAACCACCGTCTCTGTCACCGTCTGACGGAGCTGGGGCGGGTAGGGGCGGGCGCCGCGGCGGTCCTGCATCGGCTGAGCATCTTCCTGACCCAATGCTATATCGAGCCGAGCGCGACCATCGGCCCGGGGCTGGGCCTGCCGCATGCCGTCGGTGTCGTGATCGGACAAGGAGTCCGGATCGGGAGCCACGCGGTCATCTACCAGAATGTCACCATCGGGGCCGGGAAGCCGAACGGCAGTTCGTACCCCGTCATCGAAGACGAGGCCGTGATCTGCGCCAACGCGGTCGTCATCGGCGACATCACGATCGGCCAGGGCGCGTTGATCGGGGCCTTGTCGCTGGTGCGGTCCGATGTTCCTGCAGGATGCGTCGCCGCAGGCAATCCGGCCCGTATTCTGCCGTCCGGTCCGATCCTCTCCCGCGGCGCGGCGGCGCTTCAGGCTCCGGTACCCATGAAAAGTTCAGCACGAGCGGGATGACGGCCCGGCCTGGCCGACGCCGTTAGCTGCCCGCCAGGAGCGGGCATCAAAGCAGGGGTGTTCCGAATGCGGTATTTCGTTACAGGCACGGCCGGCTTCATCGGCTTTCACTTGGCCCGCTTGCTGCTCGCCCAGGGCGCCTTCGTCGTTGGCTATGACGGGTTGACGCCCTACTATGATGTGAGGCTGAAGGAGCGGCGCCATGCCATCCTGGCCAAGAGCCCGCGGTTCCAGCCCGTGATCGGCCTGCTCGAGGACGCCGGCCGGCTCCGGCAGGCGGCCTGCGAGGCAGCGCCAGATGTCGTCATTCACCTGGCGGCGCAGGCCGGGGTTCGCTACAGCCTGGAGAATCCACGCGCTTACGTCGATTCCAACCTCATCGGCTCCTTCAACCTGCTGGAGGTGGTTCGAGAACTCGAGGTTCGGCATCTGATCGTGGCCTCGACCAGCTCGGTCTACGGGGCGAATGCGAAGATCCCATTTACCGAGGTCGATGGAGCGGATGAGCCGATGACGCTCTACGCCGCCTCCAAGAAGGCGGGAGAGGCCATGGCGCACGCCTATTCACACCTCCATGACATTCCGACCACGGCCGTCCGCTTCTTCACGGTCTATGGCCCGTGGGGCCGGCCGGACATGGCGCTGTTCAAGTTCGTATCGGCGGCGCTGCGAGGGGAGGCGATCGACGTTTACGGCGATGGCCGCATGGAGCGCGATTTCACCTATGTCGAAGATCTCGTCGAAGCCATTGCCCGCCTTGCCGACGTGGTGCCGGTGAAGGGAAGGCCGGTGGTCTTCGAGGGGGGCAGGGACAGCCTCTCGGCGGTTGCGCCATTCCGGATCGTCAATATCGGTGGTGGAGCACCGGTGGGGCTGCTGCCGTTCATCGACACGATCGAGCGTCATCTCGGGGTCCGGCTGGTCCGGCGTATGTTGCCGATGCAACCGGGCGACGTGCCAAGAACCTTCGCCGCACCCGATCTGCTTGCGGCACTGACCGGCTACGTCCCGCGGACGCGCGTGGATGCCGGTATTGCCGCCTTCATCGACTGGTTCCGGGAATATTATGGCGGGCCGGATCTGGCGGCTCGCAGCGCGAATGCACGCCGTTCGAAACCGGCCGGGAGGTCTCCTCGGAACACCAAGTCTCGGGTCTCGAGACCGGTCGCGGCCATGGTTGATATCGAATCGGCCTGAGGGCTGGTGTCCCGCCGGCGACGGCCGGCGGGACAGGGCGCGTGCCCGGCGCCGGACACCTTGCCACCCGCGCAGAGGCGCGCGGACCGGTCAGACGACCTCTATGGCCTCCGGCCGCGCCTGAAAACCAAGCAGCCAGCGATAGACATCTTCGAACTGCGAGGCGACCGCCGGCCAGGAAAAGCGGCTGGCGACCAGGGCGCGTCCGCGCGCCCCCATTGCCCTGCGCTCGCTGTCGGTCATGCCGATCAGTCGCCGGAGCCCATTCGCGATCGCCGACTCGTTCGGATCGATGGAGAGCGCGGCTCCGTGCTCAAAGCCTTCCGGCAGGTTGCATTGTGGGGTGAGGAGCGACGGCAGGCCGTGAGCCCAGGCCTCCAGCGCTGCGTTCGGCATGCCTTCGCTGAAGGACGGCAGGATGAAGGCGTTGGCCGAGGCAAGTGTCGCTATTTTGTCCCGACCATAGATCGGGCCGGTGAAATGGACCGACGTTCCGACCCCGAGGCTTGCAACCAGCTTCTCGAGTTCCGCACAATAGGCTTCGGAGCCGGGACCGACAAAGACGAGATGCCAGGGGGGAGCCGACGGGGCCGCGGCTTCGAGAGTGGCCCAGGCCCGGATGAGCTGGGCCGGCCCCTTCTTCGGCGTCAGCCGGCCGAGATACAGCAGGATGTTTGCATCCGCGGGCAGCCGCGTCCTCCATTCCGGTCGGGGCAGCACACCTTCGGGCAGGATTGCGCCGTTCGGAACGCGGCAGATGGGCGCTGTCAGCCCCAGAGCCCGGATAGAGTGGGCTTCCGACTCGCACAGTGCATGCAGGCAGGACGCTCCCCGCAGATGTGCGTCTTCATAGGCACGCATTGCGATTCGCTTCTTCCAGCCGTGGTTTGCCAGGGCCCAGGGATCGAGCATGCCGTGCGGGCTGACCAGGTAGGGCTTGCGGGTGTGCGCGGCCCACCGCATCGCCGCGATGGACGTGTACATCCATAGCCCGTGAACATGCAGCAGATCCGCATCGCTCTCGCGCAGCGCCGCTTGCAGACTCCGGGAATAGCCGAAGCTGCGGGGGCCCTGGACAGGCGACATATGGATCGGAACGTTTCCCCAACCTTGTCGATCGGAGATGGCGTTGCGCTCGAGCGCGAACACTTCGAGCGAGATCGCCGGCGATTGCTGCGTGGCCTCGCACAACAACCTGAGCGCGGTAGGAGGGCCGCCATCGGACAGGCAGGCCGTGGGCAACAGATGCGCGATCTTGATCTGGCCGGAAGCTTGGCTGTGCCGAACCGTGGCGGTGTGATCGGGCTGGAGCCGGGCGCGCTGATGGAACATGGCAAACTTTCTAGAGATTGCGGGCGGCCGCCGCGGTGCGGACCTGATCAAGCGCATCGCAGAGGCGCCGACCGTAGGATGGCAGATCAAAATCCAGGGCTCGGAAGCGGGCATTGTGCGCCATTTCGAAAAGCCGGGCGCGGTCGTCGTGCAGCAGATGGAGGGCGTGGACGATGGCCTCGGCGTCGCGGATGGGCACAACGAACCCATCTCTGCCGTCGCGGACGACACTGCCGGAATTCGGAGTTGTGACGACCGGAAGGCCGGCTGCCAGCGCCTCATAGATCACCGTAGCCGAGCCTTCGCACAGCGACGGCAGCAGGAAGACGTCGGCCCAAGCATATTGGGCGATGATCTCCAGCCGCGGGATTGGGCCAGTGAATTCGACGACTCCATCCAGGCCGGCGCGGGCGGCAGACGGGATCGTGCCGGATCCGACCAGGCGGAAGACGGCCTGCCCCCGCATCTGCCTGGCCGCTTCCAGGATGTAGGGCGAGCCCTTGCGCAGCCCTACCGCACCGATCGTCAGAACCCGCAGCGGGCCCTGCTGCCGATTGCGCACCGGGATCTGGAACCGCGTGTCGACACCGTAGGGGACAACGATGCAGCGATTGGCGGGACCGCCGCTGTCCGCCACCGTCTGTCGGACGAAGTCGGACGGGCAGACGATCATGTCCGCTTCGGCCCACTCCGCCTTCTCCCGGCTGCCGAACGCTGTCGCGAATGCAGTCTGCGTGGCGGGCGTCGCCCAGTCGGGGAAGCGCTCCTGCTCTTCCCATGCCAGGCGGTCGACGGTCTCCCGCGCGGCGATGTTCTGCTCGACCGCCGTCCACAGGCCACGGGACCGTGCCGCCTGAAGCTGCTCCAGGCACTCGCGGACGAAGCCGTAAAAGCCGGTGGCCTGACCGAAGCCCTGGCGGACGACGAGCTCGGACAAGCGGCGGCCCGCATCCAGCGCCGCTTCCATCTCGTCGGCAGCGCCCCTGGCGCGCATGCGCCGCAGCGCATAGGACAGGCCGAGATTGGTGAAGCAGGTCATCCGCTGCGGTGGGATGCCGGAGGGCCTTCGCCCGACGAGCCGCCGAACTCCCCGGGGCAGGAATCGGGGCGGGACATGGCGGGCGAGCCTGGGCCACCCTCTGGTCGCGCAGATGTCGGTGTAGAAGTGCTCGAGCGCGCCATGCGCGTTCAGAATGCGCGGCACCGCATAGTCCATGCGGGCACCGAGCTGGCTGACGACCACACGTTCTTTCACGGTCGGCTCCTCTCGTTGATGGGAGCCACCGCCTCGGCCTGCGACAGGATGGCGCCGGCAGTCGCCGACGGCAGGAACCGCGACAGGAGCTTGGTCCAGGCGGAGCATCCGCGATCTTCGGTATAATCGATCTCGAACAACCGCCGGGCATTGGCCGACAGTTCTATGACTCGTTCGGGCGATTCCCGCAGGTGGAGGATATGGCCGGCGAGCGTCTCGCTGTCGCCGATGGCGACTGCATGACCGCAGTCGTGCCGTTCCAAGATGTCGCCGATCTCACCGTTCGGGTCGCCGATGAACAGGGTCGGCCGGCCGGCGGCCAGGATACCGTAGAACTTGCTCGGAATGACGAAGGGTTCGAGCGGGGGCAGCAGCGATACCAGATGGACGTCGGCGACACCGAGGCTCTCGGCCAGGAGTTCGCGGGGCTGCAACGGCTTGAGCACGATGTTGTCGAGCCCCTGCGCCCTGATCTCGGCTTCGACAGCCGCCCGCTTGTGTCCGCCGCCGATGAGCAGGAAGCGGATATCGTCCCGGTGCTTCAGCCGCGCCGCGGCGGCGAGGATGGTGTCGAATTCATGGGCCCGCCCGAAATTGCCCGAATAGCCGACGACGAAGGCATCATCCAGCCCCCAGTCCCGTCGCAGGCGGTTCTGGTTCCGAGGGATCGGCTGGATCGCGGCGCCGTCCGACCAATGGTGCACGACGGCGAGGCTGCCCTTCGGAATCCGGCGGCGCTCGAGGTAGCGGGCCATCTGATCGATCGGCGCGACATTGCACAACGCCCCTCGAAGCGACCAGTCGCGCATGGCCAGCGCCACCCGGCCGGCCCAGCCCTTCCTGACGACGGAGAGCTCAAGCGCGACCTCGGGAAAGAGGTCGTGGAGCCAATTCACCATCCTGGCCCGCTTCAGCTTGAGGGGCAGGGAGAGAGTGACGGACAGCAGCGGCGGGTCAGTGCAGACCACACAGACGTCCCCTGCTTCCACGTTCCGGAGCACCCACAGGACGGCGCTGAAATGGAAGGTGATGTAGTCGAGCGCGCGGCCCCAGAGCCTGTTGCGGCCGAAGCCGGATGTGGCCAGGCGGTGGATCGCGATGCCGTTTGCCATCTCGCGGCTCGAAAGACGCCGGTCGCGGTTGTCGTGAAACTGCCTGCTGGTCAAGCCCTGGACGGAAAATCCTCTCCGGGCGAGCGTGAAAGCCAAGCTGGACGTCATTCGGCTCGTCGCCGACTCGTCCGGATATAAATAGCGGTTCGCCAGAATGATCTTCATCTCTCCGTCGCTCGCGGATCATTGGTGAATTGTCAGATCGCGGAACTAAGTGGTCTACGTCGTCGACAACGCGCGACAACGATTACATGCGGAAATCACAGAGACACGCATCCCGCTCTTCGTAGATGCATCGAACCGATTCTGGCGGCTGCCTTCAACGTCATTCTGGGTAAGGACTGACCGATCCAACAAGAGGGGCAAAAGGCGGTGTCACGACGGATCCGAACGGAACTTCGATCTCCCACCGTTGTAGAGACAGGCCGACTGGTAGGGGATTTGCCGCCGGCAGGACTATCCGGATGGATGAGCCGACTTCCGTGGCTGATCGTTTTTATCGATCGGCTCTATCTCTCTTGGTCAGCCTCCTGCCTCTCTGTACGGGCGCTATTCTGACATCATCTCCGGGGCCAACCGGCTCAGTCCGATTCTTTATTTGGTCTGAAAACATAGAGCCCTGGGATGCATAAACCGTAATACACGGACAAGCTTGAGGGCGATCCAGGCTTCCAGGAGCGGGAAGGGCGGACCAGCCTTCCGACGCGCAGAAATTCTCACCTTCGCCTCAACACCGGATTTGGATGGCCTCTCCGCATGGATCAGCGCGAAAACACGACCAGCTTCGGCCGCGGCTTCAGAGGGCCATGATCCCGTTCCTGGACCCGGCGGCGCAGCACCGCAGCATCGGGGCGGAAGTCGAGCGGGCGATGATCGAGGTCGTCAGAAGCGGCGACTACGCCGCGAATCCCGCCATCATCGAGTTCGAGGATGCCTTTGCCGCTTATTGCGGAGCGCGGGAGGCGATCGCCGTCAATTCCGGCATCTCGGCACTGCATCTGGCCCTCCTCGCGGCCGGCATCGGGCCGGGCGACGAGGTGATAACGGTTCCCGCTGCTTTCGTTGCGACGGTCGCGGCGATACTCTCCGCTGGGGCCAAGCCGATCCTCGTCGACATCGATCCGCAGACCTGGACGATGGACCCTGCGGCGATCGAGCCGGCGCTGACTCCCGCGACCAAGGCTGTTATTCCGGTTCACCTGCACGGTCGCATCGCGGATATGGACCGGATCCTGCCGGTCGCGCGCCGCCACCGCCTGTGGGTTATCGAGGACGCGTCGCAGGCGCATGGGGCGGAGCATAACGGCATTGCCGCCGGCACTTTCGGCGATATGGGATGTTTCAGCTTCTATCCCGGCAAGAACCTGTGGGGTTGTGGCGATGGCGGCGCTGTCGTCACGGATCGGAGCGATCTGGCCGAGGCGGTGCGGTGCCTCCGGGATATGGGCCAGACCAGCAGGCACAACCACGTCCGCCAGGGATTCAACTATCGTATGGACGCCATCCAGGCTGCCGTTCTGGGTGTCAAGCTTCGGTACCTGGACAACTGGATCCGCGCCCGACGGCATATCGCGTCATCCTACGACCGTGCGTTCGAAGGGGCGACCATCCAAGCGCCGACACCACCTGTCGGCAGAGAGCATGCCTATCAGATCTACGCCATTCGGATCTCGGAGCGGAATCTCGTCCGGTCGCGCCTGGCGCAGGCCGGCATCACCACGAGCGTGCACTATCCGCTGCCCGTGCATCTGCAACCAGCCTATGCCGGTCTGGGCTATGGGCCTGGGCGCTTCCCGATTTCCGAGGCGCTGTCGGCACAGATGTTGTCATTGCCGATCTACCCCGAATTGGCGACCCCGACGGTCGAACGGATCGCGCAAACGGTGAACGAGCTCAGTCGATCATGACGAGATAGGCCCTCGCGATCGAATTCCGACGCCCCCCCCAAATGTGAGAATGAGGCTTCGCCCCGCATAGGTAGAGGTCTCCCCCTTTTGTATATGGTGCCGATCGGCACTTAAAATCTTAAATTGCTGATGAAATTTAAGCAAAAACTTGTTTCTCGTAATGACACGTGGAGTGCGTAATGCCAGAGAAGATAGCCTTGATTGTCGGAGTTACCGGTCAGGACGGAGCATATCTGGCAGAACTTCTTCTATCGAAGAATTACATCGTCCACGGAATCAAGCGACGATCCTCGTCCTTCAACACTCAGAGGATCGACCATCTCTACCAGGATCCACATTGCGATGCCGTGCGCTTCCATGTCCATTACGGCGATCTCACCGATTCCACCAATCTTTGCCGCATCATCCAGGAGGTGGTGCCGGACGAGATCTATAATCTCGGGGCGCAGAGCCACGTGCAGGTCAGCTTCGAGACGCCGGAGTACACCTCCAACGCCGACGCCCTCGGCACGATGCGGCTGCTGGAGGCGCTGCGGATTCTCAAGCTCGGCGACCGGTGCCGGTTCTACCAGGCGTCGACGTCCGAGCTGTTCGGGCGGGTCCAGGCGGTTCCGCAGGACGAGCGGACGCCGTTCTATCCCCGCAGTCCCTATGCGATCGCCAAGCTCTATGCCTACTGGATGACCATCAACTATCGTGAAGCCTATGGCTTTCATGCCTCGAACGGAATCCTGTTCAACCATGAGAGTCCGATCCGGGGAGAGACCTTCGTCACGCGCAAGATCACTCGCGCGGTGGCTGCGATCGAACGGGGGCTTCAGAAATCCCTCTATCTCGGCAATCTGGATGCAAGACGCGATTGGGGTCACGCGCGCGATTACGTTGATGGGATGTGGCGGATCCTGCAGCAGGACATGCCGGACGATTACGTGCTCGCCACCGGAGAGACCCACACTGTGCGGGAATTCGTCGAACTTGCGTTCCAGGTGGCGGGCCGGGATATCGAATGGGCTGGGACAGGCGTCGACGAGAAGGGGCTGGACGCCAGGACCGGTGCGCCCTTGATTGAGATCGATCCGCGATACTTTCGGCCGACCGAGGTCGACCTCCTGCTCGGCAATCCGGCGAAGGCCCGGGAGAAGCTCGGCTGGAGCCACACCACCTCCTTTCCCGATCTTGTCGCCGAGATGGTAAATTCGGATCTGGTGGCCGTGATGCGCGAGGCCGGACGC
This sequence comes from Inquilinus sp. YAF38, assembly GCF_052113205.1. NCBI lineage: Bacteria > Pseudomonadati > Pseudomonadota > Alphaproteobacteria > Rhodospirillales > Rhodospirillaceae > Inquilinus > Inquilinus sp. YAF38. The sequence goes on from NZ_JBFRCU010000042.1 coordinate 38,990, forward strand.
AATGACCGTTATGAGTGACGACATCAAGCGACCGCCGCTCGATCTGCGCGGAAAGCGCGTCTGGGTCAGTGGCCACCGGGGCATGGTAGGATCGGCTCTGGTCCGCCGACTCGCGCGGGAGGACTGCGTCCTGCTCTTCGCCGACCGGAGAACGGTCGACCTGACCAACCAGGCGGCGACGGAGGCCTGGATGCGACGGGAACGGCCGGAGATCATCTTCGCCGCCGCGGCAAGGGTCGGCGGAATCGTCGCCAATGCGACATATCCGGCGGAGTTCCTCTACGAGAATCTGATGATCGGCGCCAACGTGATCCATGCGGCCCATCGCGTCGGCGTCGAAAAGCTGCTGTATCTGGGGTCCAGTTGCATTTATCCGCGGGATACGGCCCAGCCGATCCGTGAGGAACAGCTTCTCACCGGTGCCCTTGAGAAGACCAACGAGCCCTATGCCATCGCCAAGATCGCCGGGGTGAAGATGGTGGAGTGCTACGCCCGGCAATATGGCTGCCGGTTCATTTCCGCGATGCCGACCAACCTGTATGGCCCCAACGACAATTTCGATCTGGAGACCTCCCACGTCCTGCCGGCGCTGATCCGCCGGATCCATGAAGCGAAGATCCAGAATCAGCCGAATGTCGAGATCTGGGGATCGGGAAGGCCGCGCCGCGAGTTCCTCTATGTCGATGATCTCGCCGATGCTTGCGTCATCACCATGCAACGTCATGAGGATCCCGTGCCGATTAATATCGGAACGGGGGCCGACATCTCCATAGCCGACCTCGCCCGGACTGTCGCCAAGGTGGTCGGTTACGAGGGGGTGTTCGCGTTTGATGCGAGCCGCCCGGACGGCACACCGCGGAAGCTGCTCGACATCGAACGCATCGCGCGTCTCGGCTGGCGAGCCGCGACGGATCTGGAAAGCGGAATACGGAGCACCTATCGCTGGTGGCTCGAGGAGACGCTTCAAGATATTTGCATTGCAGGGTGTCAGGTGGAGGGGAGGCCACTGGGCTTGGCATCATCCTCTCTGACGTTTGGCTAGCCCGTTTGGGCTACCCGGTCCTCCTTCCGGGGCATAGGCTAAGTAGGATTTGATGGGTTGGTCCTCAACCGGATTTAATTTAAGGTAAATGCTGTGCAGCCCTGGTGAGGCGCTTGCCGAGCTTGGTTCGAAGCGGATAATGGGCAGACCATGGCAACTTCCTGCGAGGCGATCGTCGCCGGAATTCGACCGCCGGCCAAGGCTGCATATTCGGAGGTCGAGAGACGGACGCTACCGATCGCCGTCGTAACCAGCCTCTGCATTGTTGGTCGGTTTAGAGTCGGCGAGGACGTTGGGGATTCGCGATATATCGATGAGAATAGCCGCGTAGAAGGCCGACGGGCAGAAAATGACGATAGGTGAGGGAGCACTTCTAACTAAAATCAGTAGACATTTTTCCCCGTCGGCATCAGAAATTGCTGAGATAAAAAAACTACTTGGAAATCACCATGAATATGCAGCCAGAATCGAGTTATTGGAAGATTCTGAGGTTTTAAAAGCGGTATTAATTTTGAATAGTGGGTGGGGGTACTCGTTCAGAGATCTACCAAACGGTCTGCGGCAGATTATAGATTTTATGATCCCGGGAGATTTTTTTGGTTTGCGCGGCATTTTTTTGAATGGACCCAGCCTTGGTTTCGCCAGCATTACAGCCGTAGACGCTGCAGCGGTCTCGCCGCACTCTCTGCTTGCAGTGTCGAGGCAATGGCCGCGGCTGGGCGGAGCGATCCTCTGGAGTGCCAGCCTTCAGGGCTCCATCGCGGAAGAGCGCCTGGTGGCGCTCGGGCGCAGATCCGCCGCAGGGCGCGTGGCTCACCTCCTTCTCGAACTGTCCGTTCGGCTCGAATTCATAGGCCAGGGCAGTTCGTCGGGGTTCTTCTGCCCGCTCACTCAACACGATCTTGCCAATGCCCTCGGATTGACATCCATCCATGTCAATCGCGTCCTACGGCGCCTGCGCCAGCTCGGGCTCGTCGTCTTTCGAAACTCGGAGGTCGAGTTTCTCGACCGCAGTGGGCTCATGGATATCGCCCACTTCGATGCCGCCTATCTCGGCCTGGGCCGCGAGGCGTCGCGCAAGATCTTCGGCCGCTGAACGGGAGCGCGTCTGGCGCCGCGGCAACGGATGCCGGTCGCCTCTGCAAACGGAGAGTCCGATGACGGAGCATCACGCGATCGAGCCGATTGAGAACGTCCTTGTCACGGGAGGGGCTGGGTTCGTCGGAAGCCATGTTGCCTGGCTGCTCTGCAATCTGGGATTCCGGGTGACCGTCGTCGACGATCTCTCGACCGGGCATCGCGCTGCCGTGCCGCCTGCCGCGTCCTTTGTTTTCGCCGACCTCCGGCAGGTTGACGCGATCAATCAGGTGTTTGCAGAGCGCCGGTACGATGCGGTCATGCACTTCGCCGCCAGAACCCTGGTGGGTGAATCCAACCATCGCCCCGTCGACTACGTGCGTGACAATGTCGGCACGCTCTGCAACGTCCTGCAGGCGGCGGTCGACCATGCGACGCGTGCTTTCATCCTCTCGTCCACCGCGAGCATTTTCGAGAGCCGAGACGGCTCGGACATTGACGAGGATCAGGCCGTCTCGCCGGGCAATCCTTATGGCGAATCCAAACGCATGTGCGAACGGGTCCTGTTCTGGGCCGAGCACAGCCACGGGATTCGCACGGCCGTCTTGAGATACTTCAACGCCGCCGGCGCTCAGCCAGGTGGGGATCTCGGGGAAGATCACCGCCCCGAGACGCATCTGATCCCGCTGGTTCTGCAGGTGGCGCAAGGGCTTCGGCCGCATATCGATGTTTTCGGGAACGATTATCCGACGCAGGACGGAACCTGTATCCGAGACTATGTGCATGTCGTCGATCTTGCCGATGCGCATGTCAGAACCCTGATCGCACTCCGATCGTCTGGCGCACTCGCCTACAATGTCGGATCGGGCACGGGGTACAGCGTCCGTCAGGTCGTCGAGGTCGCCGAGCGGGTGACGGGCCGTCCCATCCCGACGATCGTCCGGCCACGACGCGCGGGAGACCCGGCCGCCCTGGTGGCGAATTCTGGGAAGCTGCGGCGCGAATTGGGCTGGAGGCCCTCGTACAGTGACCTTCAGACAATCATCCGGACGGCGTGGATCTGGCATTCCCGCCATCCGGACGGCTTCGGTTCACCGGCTTTGCCTCCCCGGTGAGCGCCGGATATCAAGCGACGTCCTGAGCAGCGCCGCCGGCCGCGGCGCGTCGCGTCGCGCGGCGGAGCGCAACAGAGCGCTGACGGGCGACGTGCCGCTGAAATGCGCGGACTCGATCAGCCGCTGACGGCGGCCGGCGCACTCGAGATGGGCCGCCACCTCCTGGCCGCCGAGCCGGATGCCGATCCGGCCGCCGGCGATCACCGCGCGCACCGTCTTGCCGATCGGCCGGTAGGGGACGCTGTAGACGTTGGTGTCCACCTCGACGAAGCAATCGGATTGCACCCTGCGTGACAGATCCCGAACTTGGCGGAGCGGCGGACGGCCGTCGATCGGACGGAGGGCGGTGGCCTCCTCGCGCCGGAACCGGTGGAGCGGCGGCTCGCCCGTCGTGCGGTGAACGCGCCAGTCGGCGATCTCGCGCATCCACCAGACCAGATGTGTCTGCAACGCGGCACAGCTGGCGAAGCTGTGGCCGGCGATGGCGTTGCGCTTCACATAGCCGACGCCGCGCGATCCGCGAACGCCCCGGCCAAAGCCCTGAGCCGGAGCATCGCCGCGACCTCCTCCGGCTCCGTCAGCTGCTCCCCTCGCCCTACCCCTTTGGGCCGGGGGCCGCGATCGATCGGCCAGCGGGGGAGAGCGCGGTTATCTAAAGCGGAGGCTTGGTCGTCCCGATTTTGCGCCTGCAGGTGCCGCGATGAGTAATCTTGCGGCGCCCGCTGTGAGGGTTGTTAATTTTTTGTAAACAAGGCCTGCTGGTGGATGCCGTCAAAAGACGTACAGTTAGTTTAATTTAGGTTAATTCCCAAACTGGGTTAAGTGGATATTATCCATATCGATGATCCTGCCTGAGATGCGTTCATCTCGCTGGTGGGTCTCCAATCTGTACTAAGCGTCTTGCAACTATATCGGCGCTGATCGGCGGTTTTAACTTGCCTCTATCAAGAGGCTGACGGGGGCATGAGAGAATCGCTCAGGAACGCTAACAATAATTTTCATAAAACTTGATGCAAGTCGCTCGGGTAAACGACGTGATCTTCTGCACATGGGGAAATAATATGTCGCAAAATCTACAATTTTCTGCCGACAGCGCTGCGAAGAACTATGTCGGGGCGGCAGAGGCGAACTCGAAGCTATATGATTTATCTGATGTGACCGAATCCAAGTTCCGTTCGATGGATGATCGATTGTCTGTTGAAAGCAGAAACAACATACATATGGCGGTAATCGATTATCGGAATCTTGAACTGGAGTGCCTTATTCGGGGATTTACATCGAGAAACGCAAATATCGAGGCGTCTGCTTTCTCTACCATAGATAGCTGGCGCAACGCCGTGGATGTCCACGATCAGGTGTCGGCAATCCTGTTCAATATCGGATGGCGCAACGCCGCCGAACCCGATGTGGTGGATGCGGTGAGAACGCTGGCATCGGACTTCGCTGGAATTCCCACGATCGTCATCGGCGACGTGGAGGATATGGCTCATGTCATGAAGATTCTCGAATACGGCGCCCGCGGCTATATCCCCACCAGCGTGGGGCTGGACGTCGCCATCGAGGCTGTCCGCCTGGCGCGCGCAGGCGGGATCTTCGTTCCGGCCAGCAGCTTCACGTCTTTCCAGCAGCATCTGTCTGGGGAACAATCGCATCAGGACAATGTGGTGAACGGCCTTTTCACGGTGCGTCAGGCGGCAGTGGCCGACGCGCTGCGCCGGGGCAAAGCGAACAAGATCATCGCCTATGAGCTCAATCTCTGCGAAAGTACGGTAAAGGTCCATATTCGCAATATTATGAAGAAGCTGAAGGCTAAGAACAGAACGGAAGTGGCCTACAAGATTAACGATATGATGCCGAGAGGGTCAAGTTCAAATCGGTCCATGTCGTAGTATGCGTTCTTTCGATCTACTGTTATGATGGTGCTACTGTGATTGAGAATGTGAGTGCCTCCGGGCTTCATATGCGAAGCATGCAGGATTATTTTAGAATACTGCGACGGCGAAAGCTGGCGATCTGGATTCCGGTGGCTGCTGCCCTGGCCATTGCCGCTTTCCTATATATGCAGGCGCAGCCCCGCTATGTCGCAGAGATCGTCATCGCTCTTGATGTCCGGCGGGTCCAAATTCTGCCGGCTGACGCGGTGGTCTCTCCGCTGCCTCAGGACAGTCCGGTTCTTCGGACCGAGCTCGACGTCATCGGATCCCGCACGATGGCCGAGCGCGTGGCCGGCATTCTCGAGCACAAAGGCTACGAGCCTGCCGACATCGCACCGCCTTTGGCCGAAACCTTCCGGCAGAGGATCGAGCGCTGGATCGGGAACGGCTGGGATGCGGTCGCCGGATCGTCCGTGCCGGAGCCGTCCGTGGCGCAATCCGATGGGAAAGGGCCGGCGAAGCGTGACGTGATCGACCGTCTGCTCGACAACCTCCAAGTGAGCAATGACGGTCGCTCCTACACGATCTTCATCTCCTACACGGCCGAAGATCCGGAATTCGCCGCAGCCGCCGCCAACGCGTTCGGCGAGGCCTACCTGTCCTACCAAGCCTCGGTCCAGTCTGAGGCCACGAGACAGGCGAGCGAATGGCTCGGAGCGAAACTCGACGACCTGAGGCAGCGGCTTGAGGTTTCGGAAGCCGCGGCCGAGCGCTTTCGACGCGACGCCGGACTCATCGAATCCGATGGCAAGACACTCGAGACGCAGCGGATCAATGCCCTCAACATCGAGCTCGTTCAGGTCCGGTCCAGCCGTGCCGATGCGGAGGCCCGCCTTGACACCGCCAAGGCACTCTCGCAAAGCGAGGGGGGCCTGGACAATTTCGCGCAGGTTCTGGGCTCCGCAACCATTCAGGCGCTTCGGGCCGAGCAGGCGAAGGTCGAGCGCAGCCTGTCCGAGCTGCAGGATACCGGTGCGCTGAAAAGCAGCCAATTGCCGTCCCTCCAGTCGCAGCTGGCTTCGCTCAAGCAGCAGATCGCAGCCGAGGTGCAGCGCGTGCTCATGAGCCTCGACAATGAGCTCGACGTGGCCCGGCGTAAGGAAACTGCGCTGCAGGCCGCGTTCCAGGAGGCCGAAGCCGACCTGACCAATACCAGCAACGCACGGGTGCAACTGAACCAGCTCGAGCGTGAAGCGACTGCCGACCGCACGATCTACGAGACCTATCTCAACCGCTACAAGCAGACGATCGAACAAGAGGGCTACGCTGTTCGTGAGGCGCGAATGGTCTCGGAGGCCGAGCCGCCATCTGTGCCAGCGAGCCCGAAGCTGATCCCTTACGCCGGGCTGGGCCTGCTGGCTGGCCTCGGCTTCGGCTTTGGTCTCGCGTTGCTGCGCGAGAACCTCGATGACCGGATCCGGTCCCCGGGAGATCTGGAGAAGGCGGTGGGAGTTCCCGTGATCGATCTGATCCCCTGGATCCGGCGGGGAAGGCGAGCAATGCCGGTGTCCGCTTTCGTGCTGGACCAGCCGCGATCCGCCTTCAGCGAGGCCATCCGCACGCTCCGATCGACCCTCCAGCTGGCGCCGGCAACTCGACGTGCTCAGATCCTGATGTTCACGTCGGTGCATGCCGGCGAGGGTAAGACCAGCCTGGCGGTTTCGCTCGCACGCTCGGCGGCCCGGGCGGGCCTGAAGGTCATCGTTGTCGACACCGATTTGCGCAAGCCCGCGATCGCCGCGCAGTTCGGGTCCTCTGCGGCGCCGCATCGACAGGCCATCGGCGGCACGGAATCGCTGGAGGAAGCGATCCAGATCGATCAGCGGTCCCAGGCCCATTTCATCGCCCCCGCATCGTCCGGAGAGTCCCTCGATTGCATCCTTGGCGGCGGCAGCATGCAGGAGGCGCTGTCGAAGCTCAGGAAACGGTACGATCTCATCATTCTCGACACCTCTCCGGCCTCGACTTCCACCGATGCGGCGCAAATGGGGGCGCTGGCGGATGCCGTCATCCTGGTCGTACGCTGGGGCCGGACGAACAGGGAAGATGTCGCCTCCGCCGTTCGACAGCTTGCCTTCCGTGGGGTCACGGCATCCGGCGTGATCCTCAACGGCGTCCCGGCTGGCCGGCAGACACGCTACGAAGCCAGCTCCGTTCCCATCGCCGCGCGGCCTGATCAGCCGTCCCCGCCCGATCTTCGCGGCAAGGGCATCGGTCTCGTCAAGGAAGCGTAGAGGGGCTGACCAATGACCATCGAGATCCAGACGCTGATGCCGGTGTGTCCCCGGCAGAGCTCGAACCAGCGCATGGCACGCCGCGTACTTCCCTATCTGATCGCAGGACTGTTGTGGATGGCGCTGGCACCTCCAGCCCGGGCGGCCGACGGGGCCTACCATATCGGCCCCGGCGACACCTTGATGATCACGGTCTATGGGCAGGAAACTCTGACGGGGCGGTTCCGTGTCGGTCCCGACGGGATGATCGGATATCCGCTGCTCGGTGAGGTCGATGTCGGCGGTCTCAGTACCACCGAGATCGCCAAGCGGATCGGTGTCGAACTGGAGGAGCACGTCCCGGCGGGCAAAGCCATCAGCGTGTCGATCGAGGAGTACGCGCCGGTGTTCGTCTTGGGCGAGATCGAGAAGCCGGGTCCCTATCCATATCGGCCGGGCATGATCGCGCTGGAACTCCTCGCTGTCGGCGGCGGGCTGAAACAGCCGACACTGGCCATGGACAACAGCCGGCTCCAGCTCATCTCGACGGAGCAGGACTACACCGACAACCAGCTTCTGCGTTTCTCCCTTCAGGTTCGCCGCGCGCGGCTCAAGGCCGAAATGGATGGGGCCGAGGATTTCTCCTTCGTCCTGCCCACGCATGACAGCGTTCAGGATATCGACGCCCTGAACCGGATCGTGGAGAGCGAAAAGAACCTGTTCACCGTCCGCAAAGCATCGATGGAGAGTCAGGACCGGGCGATGCTGGCCCAGCGCGCCAGCTACGAGCAGGAGATCGCGACGCTGGAACAAGCCATCAAGCTGCACAGCGACGAACTCGCCCTGCTGGCCGAGGACGTTAAGGCTATGCAGACTCTGGCCGACCAGAAGCTCACCCAGCTGACGCGGCTGCGCGAGACTCAGCGCAGCTATTCAGTGGCGCAGCGCGACATGCTGGAGCAGCAATCCTATCTGGCGCGAGCGCATCAAAACCTGCTGGACATCGAGCAGCGCCGTGTCGAGCTGCGAAGCAAGCAAAGCGACGAGGACGCCACGGGCATCCGCGAGGCGGATCTCGAGATCGCTCGCAGCGACCAGAGGATGGCCTCTCTCCTCACCACGCTGGCCGAGATGCAGAGGCAGGCGACGACCGCCTCCGAAGCCGTCGCCACCTTGACGACGACCTATACGATCACCCGCCTTGTCGATGGTCAGTACCAGGAGGTCGCGGCCGACGAGAGGGCGGAGATCAAGCCGGGGGATATCCTGCGGGCTACCCAGAAGATCGATCTGCGCGGTCCGCAATTGACTCTCAAATGAGCCCCGGCGTGCCGGACCGGCCCCGTTGCCGCCAATGTGTCATCCGGGGAGTGGCTTTCACTCCACCGTGACGCTCTTGGCGAGGTTGCGGGGCTGGTCGACGTCGGTGCCCTTGGCGACGGCGGTGTGATAGGCCAGCAGCTGCACCGGCACGGCGTAGAGGATCGGGGCGACGAAGGGGTCGACGGCCGGCAGGTCGATCGCCGCGACGGGGCCGGGTCCGAGCTTCTCGATGCCCTCGCGGTCGGAGAAGAAGATCACCTTGCCGCCGCGGGCCATCACCTCCTGCACGTTCGACACCGTCTTGTCGAACACCGGGTCGCGCGGCGCCAGCACGATCACCGGCACCTTGTCGTCGATCAGCGCGATCGGCCCGTGCTTCATCTCGCCCGCGGCATAGCCCTCGGCGTGGATGTAGCTGATCTCCTTCAGCTTSAGCGCGCCTTCCAGCGCCAGCGGATAGGACAGGCCRCGGCCGAGRTASAGMACGTCGCGCGCCAGGGCCACCTGRTGRGCCAGGTCGCGGATCGTGGCGTCGTGGTTCAGCACGTCRGCCAGGCGGCTSGGCACCTCGGTCAGSGCSGTSGASAGCGCCGCCTCCCGCSCSGCRTCGATGGCGCCGCGCGCMCGSGCYGCGGCGACGGCCAGGCAGGCCAGCACGGTCAGCTGGGTGGTGAAGGCCTTGGTCGAGGCGACGCCGATCTCCGGCCCSGCCAGGGTCTGGATCACCGCGTCGCTCTCGCGCGCGATCGAGCTGTCCGGCACGTTSACGATCGACAGGATGCGCTGGCCCTGCGACCGGGCGTAGCGCAGCGCCGCCAGCGTGTCGGCGGTCTCGCCCGACTGRGAGACGAAGATSGCCAGGCCGCCCTCGGGCAGCGGCGCCTCSCGGTAGCGGAACTCCGARGCGATGTCGATCTCGACCGGCAGYCGGGCCACGGTCTCGAACCAGTATTTCGCCACCATGCCGGCATAGAAGGCGGTGCCGCAGGCGACGATGGTGGCGCGCGGCACCGCGGCGAAGTCGAAGGGCAGCGGCGGCAGCACGATCGCCCGGGTGGCCGGGTCCAGCATGGTGCGCAGCGTGTCGCCCACCACCGCCGGCTGCTCGTAGATCTCCTTCAGCATGTAGTGCCGGAAATCGCCCTTGCCGATCAGGGCGCCGGTGGTGGCGATCGGCTTCACCGGCCGGGCGACCGACCGGTCCTCGGCGTCGTAGATCTCGACCCCGCTGCGGGCGATCACCGCCCAGTCGCCCTCGTCGAGATAGCAGATCCGGTCGGTCCAGGCGCCGATCGCCAGCGCGTCGGAGCCGACATACATCTCGCCGTCGCCGAAGCCGATGGCCAGCGGCGAGCCGCGGCGGGCGACCACCAGCAGGTCCTCCTCGCCGTTGAACAGGAAGGCCAGGGCGAAGGCGCCTTCCAGCCGCTTCAGGGCCGCGGCGCTGGCCTCGCGCGGCGCCATCTGCCGGTCGAGGTAGTGGCTGACCAGATGGGCGACGATCTCGGAATCGGTCTCGGTGGCGAAGACGTGGCCGAGCCCTTCCAGCTCCTGCCGCAGCTCGCGGAAGTTCTCGATGATGCCGTTGTGCACGATCGCGACCCGGTCGGTCGCGTGCGGATGGGCATTGGTCTCGTTCGGCCGGCCATGGGTGGCCCAGCGGGTGTGGCCGATGCCGATGGTGCCGTCGATCGGCGCCTCGCCGAGACGGGCCTCGAGATGGACCAGCTTGCCCTCGGCSCGGCGGCGCTCGATCCGGCCATCCACCAGGGTGGCGATGCCGGCGGAATCATAGCCGCGATACTCCAGGCGTTTCAGCGCCTCGACCAGGCGCGAGGCGACCGGCTTGGTCCCGACGATGCCGACGATGCCGCACATCAGCTCTTCTCCTGCACATGCCTGACTTTTTCAGCCTTCTCCACTCACGATCCCGCCGCGGGCCTGCTCACGATCCCGCCACGGGCCTGCCGGATCGCTTTGATCGCTCCATCCAGACCGACACTCGTTGGGATATAACTGCGGGCGCCATATTCCAGAATTTTCATGACATGATCCGAGCCGTCGAGGTCGCCGATGGCAATGATCGGAGTATCCTGGAAGTGGGCGACGAGGCTGGAATGTCGGCTTGCACCCGGGCATCGCCGCTGTCGCGTGACCCTAGGGTGAAGAGTATGGCGGACGCGCGGTTGTGCAATTCATGTGCTTGCTGCCATTCCTCGCTCGAGCCGAAGGAAAACACCTTGATGCTGCTTCCCATCAAACCTTTGGCGAGACACTCCCTCTCCAGGGCGCGTGTGTCGATGATTATGATGCAGTCGTGGAGCCACCCGCTGGTTCGCATGCGCTCGCGGGTGCCCACCTGATCGAGCCTGGAGGCAAACATATCAAGATTTGCGAGGTCAGTTTCGTGCGGCCTAAGTGCCGATTCGATCCGGGAAGGCATATTTATACTCCAGTTAAGCTACGTGAGGCGCGCCTTTGTTATCGTCTGCTTTATGATTCTGTCCGTATATCGGATTTGATCTTGGTTAATTCAGAATTAATGGTTGGAATTTCGATAATATCTAAATTCTGCCAAAATCAAAAATCTCTAGATGCATGATATCAAAGTCATTACTTGGCGCAATGATAAATATGAGACATGAATACATGTCTTTTTGGCGGTAGATTTATTCTTAGTTCAGTATAATTGAGAGTGACGGGGTTAGTAGTTAGGCTTAGTGAGGCATTCGTATTTGGATCAAGGAATTAGTGCTCGGTATATCAGTTAGTGTATAGCGTTCTGTGCTCCGGCTTTCAGCGGAGGTCGCCGCAGCCGAAGGATTGGATTGACATGCTGCTTCCAGCCAGATTTCGTGATCGTTGTGAGGCCGTGTTATACCAACTCCCATAGAGGCTGTCTCAGAGGATTTCCAAACGGCCGGGATATGATTCACCATGGCGAGCAGAAGAGATCTCGCCATGGCCGTTGCCGATATCCCTCCATATCCCCGGTCTGTATCGTCGTGATATCCCGGCCTCTGGCCCCACGGTGGAGAGACGGTGCGCGGCGGACTGTAGATGGCCTTTGCCGTGCCCGAGAGAAGCGTGGTGATGCTTTTGTGCGGCGGCCCTGGCTGCCAGAGGGCGGGACGATGGCCCCACCCGACATACGCACGCGAGATCACCCGGTCCACGATGCTCATTGCGTGGCCGAGACGATTACGACGCGCCCGAGGACGGAATTGCCTTCGGCATAGGCGTGGGCCTCGGCAGCGGCCGCGAGTGGAAACGTCCTGTCCACGATCACCCGAAGATCCCCGGTCGCCGCCAATTCCAGCATCCGGGAAACCGTGAGGTAGACATCCGGCTTTTCCAATTGCGTTCCCATGAAGACGCCGAAAAGCGATTGGTTCGCCTGCAGCGCGGGCCACAGATCGATACTGAGCTGCGAACCGCCGGCGTTGCCGACGAAGACCAGACGCCCCTCTGGGCGTAGCGCCGCCAGGGAATCTTGCAAGGTGATTCCCACCGGGTCCACGACGAGGTCCGCGCCACGACCTTCTGTCAGACGCATGACCGTATCGACGACCCCGGCCGAGCGATGATCGATCGCATGATCGAGGCCAAGCCGGACAAGACGTTCGGCCCTCTCAACCCCGGAGACCGTTGCAAGCACGGTCGCGCCTGCCCGATGCGCGAGCTGGATGGCGGCGAGCCCGACGCCGCCGGCGCCGCCCTGGATAAGGACAGTTTCACCACGCTTCAAACCACCCCGTGCGAAAAGGCAGTGATGAGCGGTTCCGAATGCGATCGGCAGAGCTGCGGCAGCGGCCATGTCGAGTCCTTCCGGCACAGGCCACGTCCGACTGGCGGCAACGGCACGCAACTGCGCGTGCGACCCGGCGAGATCGAAGCTCGTCACCTTCTGGCCGACCTGGCGATTCGACACTTTCTCTCCGACCGCGATGATTTTGCCAGCGGCCGCATAGCCGACGACGAAGGCTGGGCGGGGTGGAGGCGTGGACGCGCGATTGATCAGGTCGCCGCCCTCGATAGCAGCAGTCTCGACGCGGATCAGGACGCCATCGCTTGGACAAACCGGATCGGGCACATCCGCATAGCGAAGGACATCCGGCGGGCCGGGGTAGTCATAGACGGCTGCTTTCATGGTTCTCTCACTGCGCGCCCTGCGGAAGGCTGCTATGAATGGCAATGGGTTCAACGGACGCATCCAGCGGCGGGCCACGTCGCCCGGTCAGAACTGGCCGTTCCCTTCGGTGATGCGCTAGTGCCATAGTCAGGCAAGCTGTGTCGCGAAAGAAGGAACGCCGATTGGACATCGAGGATCTTCGGACATTCGTCGCCGTGGCCGATGCTGGAGGTGTGTCGGCCGCCGCGCGCCGGCTCGGGGTCTCCAAATCGATCGTCAGTCGGCGGCTTTTGCGGGTCGAGGCGGAGCTCGGCGTCCAGCTTCTTGCACGAACGACCCGCGGCGCTGCGCTCACTGAGGCGGGGATCACGTTCAAAGACCATGCGGCCCGAGCCAGCGCTGAGATCGATACCGCCACGGAAACGATCCTCCCCACCGGCGAGCTGCGCGGCGTCCTGAGGGTTGCGATGCCGCTCACTTTCGGCCCGACCCACTTCGCCCCCGTCGTCGCGGAAATGGCGCGCCAGCATCCGCAGCTCCACGTCCATACCTCCTACAGTGATCGCTTCGTCGATCTCATCGCAGAGGGGTTCGATTGCGCGATCCGGGGCGCCTACCTTCAGGATTCCAACCTGATCGCGAGGCGCGTCGGGCCGATCCATGGAAAGCTTGTCGCAAGCCCGGATTATGTCGAAGCACACGGGTCACCCGAGACTCCGGGCGAACTCGCCAGCCATCAGGCCCTCATGCAGGGAACGGAAGCTTGGCAGTTCATGGATGGCAGCAAGATCGTCACGGTTCAGCCGCAGGGCAGGTTCAAGGCCGATAGCGCCACGGCGCTTGCCGCGGCGGCGGCGGCAGGTCTCGGCATCGCATGGCTTCCCGATTGCATCACATATCAGTATGTGGCCTCCGGTGCGCTGGTCCCGATCATGACACGCTATCCGGTCCCTCCGGGGGCCGCATATGTCGTCCGCCCGCCAGGTCAGCATCCCACGCGGAAAGTGCGGGTCCTGACGGAGATGCTGATCGAGTACTTCGCACGAAATCCGGACGTTTGGGGTCTCGACCGCTAAAACGAACGGAGCGAGGCCTTATCGAAACTGCGTCGGCGGTCGCTCTACTGCGGGGCCGCTGAGCTCGACGACATTGCCCGCACGTTCCACTTGGTGCGACACAGCTTGACGCAGCACAGGGCTAGTCGGCCAGACGGCCGTGCGCCAGCGTGGGCACTCGCATCGGCAAGGGCGAGGCCTCCCGGCAACCCAAGAGAGGATGGGGCGCATGACTTGGAATCCGGCAATCGAACCGGGCTGTCCCGATGAGGTCGGCCTCGACGCGATCGAAACTCTCATCGTTCCACGCTCCCGCGATCTCGGCGGCTTCGAGGTTCGGCGGGCCCTGCCGGCGCCGAAGCGGCAGATGGTTGGACCGTTCATCTTCTTCGATCAGGCTGGCCCGGCCGAGTTCCTGACCGGACAGGGCGTCGACGTTCGGCCGCATCCGCATATCGGTCTCGGCACCGTTACCTATCTCTTTCGTGGCGACTTCCATCACCGGGACAGCACCGGGGCCGATCAGACGATCCGTCCGGGCGAGCTGAACTGGATGGTCGCCGGGCGCGGCGTGACCCATTCCGAGCGCACCTCCGCGGCGGCCCGAAGCGGTCCGAACAGCCTGTTCGGCATTCAGACCTGGCTGGCGCTGCCCGAGCGTCACGAGGATATGGCGCCGCTGTTCGAGCATCACGGCAAGGAGGCGCTGCCGGTGATCGAGGATCGCGGCGTCTCGATCCGGCTCATCCTCGGGGACGCCTATGGTGAGAAGGCCCCCGCGACCATGTACTCGGAGACGTTCTACGCCGACGTGGCGCTCGAAGCAGGAAGCCGGTTGCCGATGCCGGATGGTCACGAGGACCGGGGCATCTACATCGTCGAAGGCTCGATCTCGATCGCCGGCCAGGATTTCGAAGCGGGTCGGATGATGGTCTTCCGTCCCGGCGACAGCATCACGGTCGCGGCCGGCGACAGAGGCGCGCGCCTGATGATTCTCGGCGGCGCGACCCTATCGGGTCCCCGCTACATCTGGTGGAATTTCGTTGCGTCTTCGCAGGAGCGCATCGAGGAGGCCAAAGCCGAATGGCGGGCGCAGAACTGGGGCAAGGGGCGCTTCGATCTCCCGGTCGATGACCGGGATGAGCACATTCCACTTCCGGACTGACCGGCCCAGGTGACGCAATCACGCCAGCTGGAAGGAGCAATTCCCATGAAGGTTCGCAAGTTCGCCATCACCGACGCAGAGCTGGAGCGTTCCCCGGGACAGGACGGGGACGTGTTTGCGGGCAACCTGGTCGACCAGCGCCATGGCTCCCCGATCACCATCGGCTACGGGCGCTATGGGCCGAACCAGAGGCTCGAGGAGACAATGGCGGTCGATGATGTGATGGTCGTCATCGAGGGGCGACTGACGGTGTCCGCCAACTCAGACAGCGTCACCGCGGGGCCGGGCGAGATCGTCCATATGCCCAAAGGGCAGAAGGTGACGATCCAGTCGCACGAGCAAGGCGCGGTCACCGCCTATGTCACCTATCCCCACTGGCAGGAGGCACGGGAGTAAGAAACCGTTTGTAAATGCACCTGGCGCGGCCGTCTGACGGCGGCCTCGAAGCTTCCGGTGCTCACGCACCAATGTGCGCTGCGCTCCGGTTCTCGAAACCACCGCCATCCGACTCACGCCAGCGCATTTCCAAACGGTCTCTAAGTCCTCCGGGTGACGTCGCAGGTTCGACGCCCACGCAGATCACTGTCCGCAAATCCTGACCCGAGAGGTCGACGCAGGAGGGCCAGCCTGCACGCGCAGCCTCGGAACAAGGCGCTGGCTTTGGTGAGTGCGGCGCCGCGGGTCGTTCGCGCGAGACGCTGACCGCCAAGCTGCGCTTCAAGTCGCAGCCGCCGCCGACTGACGATCGATCTGGAGACGCGGAGCCGGCGCGCGGCGGGTGAAATGCCCCCGGCATCGGCGACCTCCACCATGTCTTCAGATCCTCGTTCTCCAATGTGGCGTCCCTGGTTCTGCGACACAGCGTGGCAGATTCCGGCACTACCGTGATGCGTTCGAGAACGGCAATACAAGGCAGCGCTGCCCGGGGGCGCAAGATTGCCCGGCAGACATCGCCATTCATCGAAGACGTCAGAAAGGGATAGTCGTGACCTTCCGCAACGGCCTTAAGTCGCTCCTTCGTCCTGAGGATTCGGTTCTCGTCCTGATCGACCACCAGCCCTATCAGCTCACCAACCTGAACAGTCACGACCCACATATGGCGGTCAACAATGCTACGGGCCTGGCGAAAGCCGCCAAGGCATTCAGCGTCCCGACCATCCTCACGAGCGTGCTCGCTGACCGAGGTGGGCTTATCTTCCCGCAGATCACCGACGTCTTCCCCGGCCAGGACGTGATCGACCGGATGCTGATCAACACCTGGGAAGACCAGAAGGTGGTCGACGCGGTCAAGAAGACCGGCCGCAAGCAGCTGATCATCGCCGGTCTGTTCACGGAGATCTGCGTGGCTATGCCGGCGATTCAGGCTGCCGGCGAGGGCTGGGACGTGACGGTCATTACGGACGCCTGCGGCGGTGTGTCCGTTGAAGCCCATGAGGTGGCGATCCAGCGCATGATCGCGGCGGGCTGCAACATGATGACGTGGATGGCGCTCGCGTGCGAATGGCAGCGCGACTACACGAGGGCGGAGACCCTCCCTGCATTGGTCTCGCTGCTCAAGGATCACATGGCCGGTAGCGGCATGGCGTATCTGTGGGAGCAGCAACTGCTCAACACGCCAGTGCCGAGCGCCGCCGGCTGACGTGGTCGGGTGGCGAGTAGCAACGAGATGCCCTGCGAGACGATGGATCCGGTGTCGCGGCTCGCCATCCCCTCTGTGTCAAGCCCCGTGAAGCTCCGGCGATCGAGCCGGCGCTTTCGCCGAAGCCTGAAACGATTGTCGCCGCGAAAGTGGACCATCGCTTTCGCGGCAGCGACGCTGCCTGTCATTGCGGACGCACAGACAGGCACGGATATCGGGCGCGCGCCGACCCTGACGATCGAGCGATATCCGGAGTGGGATCAGAATCGAGCTTGAAGCGAGACACCCGGAACTCGGCGGTGCCGAGAATTGCAGAGGGCTTGGGCTGCGAAAGGCAATGAGACGGTGGGCACGACGACATCGGGCATTTTGTGCCGCGGGAGGCGTCGGACGAGGTGGTCGCGGCGGTGCGGCGCCTGCTCTCGCGCCGACATAGGCCAGGCCGCCCGGCGAGCGGATCAGCCGATGCGTTCGAAGGTGTCCAGGCTGGTGCCGAAGGCGCGCCAGGCGCCGACCTTCCTGATCTTTGCCGGTGCGCCTTCCTCGGCCGCGCTCAAGGTCTGGCCGGCGACGGTGTGCCAGAAGGGTCTCGAGCCTGCCGTCACGGAGTAGCCCCGTATAGCTGACCGCCGCCGGTCCGGCCGTGCCGTTGGAGGCGGCGGTGAAGCCGATGACGTCGCCATAAGCCGCGCCATGGATCGGAACCTCCTGCCCGAAGAAGCTGCTGTCCTCCAGGGCCGTGCGGAACACGCCGCGGATCACGCCGTCGCTGTCGTCCTCGATCACGACGATCGAGCCGTACTGGTTGCGCCACGTGCCGTTCCAGGACGCCATGCCGACACCTCCTCAGCCTGATCCCTGGTGAATGGGCCGTCGCCACATCCGGGTTCCTCGTGCGGCAGCAGTCGCGGAGCACAAACCCGGGAAAGGCCCTGCTGATGTCGGGACGGACGGAACCGGCAGCCCTTGGGCGGCGCCGGTCTGCACCGGCGCCGCTTTCCCTCACCAGGAATCGGTCTCGAACACTTGCCCGGCGAGACGGCCGGAGCCGCGGATGGCGTCGAGACGCGCCTCTGCGTCGTCCTCATCATAGGCCCAGATCGTCGCGGTCCAGACGCGCTCCCCGCCAGTCCGCGTCGCCAGATGCGGGTACTCCACAGTGAAGCGGAACATCGGCCGTCCCCACTGGTCGCAGGAGACATGCTCGGGCTCGGGGCGCTGGCGATCGGGAAGGCGGAGGACGGTCATGGCGCTGCGATCCATCGGATGGTGGGGCCCTTCCTTCTGAATGCCGGAGCTTCGACGACGGTTCCGATGAGTTCATGGGCCGGGCAAGTCGCCTGTCCAAATAAGAGCGAATAAACATTTGTTATTTAGGCTGACTAACTATCATTTGATAATAAAATATAAGACGGAACGAAGTTTTTGGCATGAGATTTGTTCTTGTGTTCCTGAGATATATTGCCGCTCCGAATCGTTTCGCTGGATGAGACGACGGGCGGCGCCCAGTGTTGAAGGGAAGATCCCAATGCCGGACAAAGATCGTGCCGCGGATTGCGCCGAATTCACCGCCGTCGTTACCCCGGTGCTGTGCGAGCTTCGGCGCTACGCGCGATCCCTGACCCGCAACCGCGCCGACGCGGAGGACCTGCTGCAGGACACGCTGCTGCGCGCCTACAACAAGTTCCATCTCTGGCAGCCGGGCACCAACATCGCCGGCTGGCTCTGCGTCGTCATGAAGCGTGTGTTCCTGTCGCAATTCGAGCGCCGCGGACGGGTGATCGCGGTGCCAGCCGAAGATTTCGACGGGCCGCAGCCGCCCAGCCAGGACGACGTCCTCGATCTCATCCGTCTTGGCAAGGCCATCGACGGCCTGCAGCAGCATCACCGCGAACTGGTGGAGGCGGTGGCGATCAACGGCGACTCCTATGAGGAGGCGGCGCAGGCCTTCCACATCCCGATCGGCACCGTCCGCTCCCGTCTCGGCCGCGCCCGCGACCATCTCCGGCACGAGACCGGCGTCTCCTGGTAGCGGCGGCGCCGCCGTCTGGCGAGTGTCCTGATCGAGCCCCGCCCGGAAGTCGAGGGGCACGGCCAGCAGGACCGTCGCGAAATTTCGCGACCGCCGGACGAATTGAAGGGCGAAGACAGTTTCGAACTCGGGAGCTGGAACGCCGCGGAATTCCCTTCGTCTTCGCCAGTGGCCATGCGCGCCTGGAAATTCCTGCCGACCTCCGTGGGCATCCCGTGCTCGCCAAGCCGATCCGAGTAGATGAGATGACCGAGACGCTACTCGCAATTGTTGCTCTCTAGACTGCGGTTAATCTCCGATGCAGTAACGATCGGTTATAATTTGTTATATTTTGCCGTTCATATCTGATCGCTTCGCATCGTTTCGCCGTCTGGAAAGAAGTCCTTCGAGGA
Source organism: Inquilinus sp. YAF38 (assembly GCF_052113205.1). Taxonomy (NCBI): domain Bacteria; kingdom Pseudomonadati; phylum Pseudomonadota; class Alphaproteobacteria; order Rhodospirillales; family Rhodospirillaceae; genus Inquilinus; species Inquilinus sp. YAF38. The sequence goes on from NZ_JBFRCU010000042.1 coordinate 58,109, forward strand.
ACGAAGAGAAGGCGACACCTATTCACTTGTCGTCTGCGGCGCGGTGCGCTCGATCGCTTCCGGCCGTCAGGTGGCAATCAACAGGGGGTAACCCATGGCGACGACTGAAAAGACACTCGACGACCTGTTCCTCGACACGCTGAAGGACATCTATTACGCCGAGAAGCAGATCCTGAAGGCCCTGCCCAAGATGGCGAAGGCCGCGCAATCCGCCGAGCTCAAGGTCGCCTTCGAGACGCATCGCGACGAGACCGAGGGCCAGGTCGACCGCCTCG
>NZ_JBFRCU010000043.1:0-57833 GCF_052113205.1 Inquilinus sp. YAF38
CGCTGACGGAGACCACCGCCCGGCCGCTCTTCGCCGCGACCCGGCGCCCGCCGCCGCCCGAGCCCGTCGCCGAGCCGGCGCCTGCCCCGGTGGTCGAGGCGGTGCCGGAGCCCGCGCCGCCGCCGGTCGAGCGGACGGAGTTCGTGCTGGTCGGCATCGTGCAGCAGCCGGACGGACCCTTCGTCCTGTTGAAGCCCCGGGCCGGCGGCCCCGTCGTCACCGCCCGGCAGGGCGACGATGCCGGCGGCTGGCATGTCGAGACCATCAGCCCGACGGCGGTGCGCCTGACCAGCCCGGCCGGCGACGCCAAGCACGTTCTGTTCGCCCCGCGCTCGGTCGGCGATGCGGCCAGTCCCGGGGTGCCAGTGCAATGACGGGGGATCGCTGATGGATCAGGTCCGGTCCCTGGTCGACATCCTGGTCGAGCTCGGCAAGCTCGGCCCCGACGACGTCGCCCGGCTGTCGCGGCTGGCGTCGGCCGAGCCGGCGGCGACGCTGGTCACGCGGCTGGGGCTGGTGTCGGGCCGGGACTATGCCCACGCCCTGTCGATCTTGCACGGCCTGCCGCTCGCCGGGCGCGGCGACTTCCCCGAGGCGCCGGTGTTGGCCGACCAACTGCCGGTCCGGTTCCTGAAGGACTCCAAGATCCTGCCGCTGGCCGAGAGCGAAGGCGGCGTGACCCTGGCCATGGCCGACCCCGGCGACGGCTTCGCCCTGCGGGCGGTGGCGATGGCGCTCGGCCGGCCGGTCACTCCGGTGATCGTGGCCGAGGAGGACCTCGCCGATGTCTTCGCCCGCTGGTACGAGAGCGGCCGGTCCAGCGTCGAGCGGATCGCCGACGGCGCCGAGATCGAGGCCGACACGGCGGGCGATCCCGATGTCGAGCAGCTCAAGGACCTGGCGCAGGAGGCGCCGGTGATCCGCCTGGTCAACCAGATCATCGCCGACGCGATGCGGCTGCAGGCGTCGGACATCCATCTCGAGACCTATCGCGAGCAGCTCAAGCTGCGCTACCGGATCCACGGCCTGCTGAAGGACATGAAGGCGCCGCCGGCGAAGCTGGGCCCGGCCCTGATCAGCCGGATCAAGATCCTGGCGCGGCTGGACATCGCCGAGCGCCGGCTGCCGCAGGACGGGCGCGCGCGCTTCACCGCGGGCGGCCAGAAGGTCGACATGCGCGTCGCCACCATGCCGACGATGCATGGCGAGGCCGTCGTCATCCGCCTGCTCGACACCAAGGGCATGGCGCTCGACCTTGGCGAGCTCGGCCTCGCCCAGGCCGAGGAGGCCGGCATCCGGCGGCACCTGGCGCATCCGCATGGCATCCTGCTGGTCACCGGGCCGACCGGCAGCGGCAAGACCACGACGCTCTACGCCGCGCTGCGCATCCTGAACCAGCCGAGCCGCAAGATCCTAACCGTTGAGGACCCGATCGAGTACCAGATCCCCGGCATCAACCAGACCAATGTCCAGCCGCAGATCGGGCTGGACTTCGCCCGGGTGCTGCGCTCCAGCCTGCGGCACGATCCGGACGTCATCATGGTCGGCGAGATCCGCGACGGCGAGACCGCCAACATCGCGGTCCACGCGGCGCTGACCGGGCACCTGGTGCTGTCGACGCTGCACACTAACAGCGCCACCGGGTCGATCAACCGGCTGCTCGACATGGGCGTTGACGGCTATCTGCTGACCTCGACCATCCGCGGCGTGATCGGCCAGCGCCTGGTGCGCCAGCTCTGCCCCGCCTGCCGCGCCCCGTACCGGGCCTCGGCCGAGGAACTGGCGCAGCTCGGGCGTCCGGCGGAGTCCGACACCATCCTGCATCGCGCCGTCGGCTGCCCGTCCTGCGACGGCATCGGCTACACCAGCCGGATCGGCATCTTCGAGTTCTTCGAGCTGACCGATGCCGTCCGCGAGGCGCTGCACCAGCGGATCTCGACCGCCGAGCTGACCCGCATCGCCGGCGCCGCCGGGATGCGCAGCATGTTCCAGGACGGCGTCGCCAAGGCCCTGGCCGGGCAGACGACGCTGGAGGAAGTGCGCCGCGTCACCGAGGAGGGGTAGCCATGCCGCTCTTCGCCTTCAAGGCCGCCGACGCGGCCGGCAACCTGGTCGAGGGGCAGCTCGAGGCCGCGGATGAGGCGGCGGCAATCCGGCACCTGCAGCAGCTCGGCCAGTTCCCGCTGGAGGCGCGGCCGGTCCGCGGCGCCCGGGCGCAGACACGAAGTGCCCTGGGGCGCGGACGGCTCCGGGCGAAGGAGGTGACCACCTTCCTCCGCCAGCTGGCCATCCTGCTCACCGCCGGCCAGCCGCTGGAGCGGGCGCTGATGACCATGGCCGGCACCGCTGGGACGACCAGCCGGCGCGGCGGCGCCATCGCCCGGCTGGCGCAGCCGATCCTCGATAGCGTGCGCGGAGGCCACAGCCTCAGCGCCGCGGTCGACGCCCGGGCCTTCCCGCGCCTCGCGGTCAACATGATCCGGGCCGGCGAGACCTCGGGCAAGCTGGCCCAGGTGTTGGACAGGCTGGCCGATCTGCGCGAGCGGTCGGAGAAGATCCGCGCCACCGTCGCCTCGGCGATGCTGTACCCGGTGCTGCTGGTCATCGTGGCGCTGGCCTCGATCGCCCTGCTCCTCACCTTCGTCGTGCCGCAGTTCGAGACCGTGTTCCACGACGCCGGGGCCGAGCTGCCGGTGTCGACCGCGATCGTCGTCGCCCTCGGCCGCTTCCTTCAAGGCTGGGGCTGGCTGGTCCTGCTCTCCGCCCTTGCCGGCCTCCTGCTGCTGCGCCAGGCGCTGACCCTCTCCGGCCCGCGCCTGGCCTGGGACCGGATGCTGCTGCGCCTGCCCTTCCTGGGCGGCCTGCTGCGGATCCTGGTGACGGCGCGGTTCTGCCGGACGCTGGCGACCCTGGCCGGCAACGGCGTCGACCTGCCGAACGCGCTGATGCTGTCGCGCGACGTGGTGCCGAACCGGGCGGTGGCCGAGGCGCTCGACACCGTGGTCACCGGCGTGCGCCAGGGCCGCGGCCTGTCCGAGCCGCTGGCGGCGACCGGGCTGTTCCCCGATTTCGCGGTGCAGATGCTGAAGGTGGGCGAGGAGACCGGCCGCATCGACCTCACCGCCGGTCATGTGGCCGACGCCTACGAGCAGGAGCTGGAGACCTCGGTCAAGCGCCTGGTCGGTCTGCTGGAGCCGACCCTGATCATCGTCCTGGGCCTGGCCGTCGGGGGCATCGTCATGTCCATCCTGACGGCGATCCTCAGCATCAACGACTTGGCGCTCTGACCCGCATGCGCGATCTTCCGGGCCGATCAGGCGACAGAGCCGGCCGCGACCGACAGCGCGGCTTCGTGCTGATCCTGGTGCTGGTGATCGTCGGCGTGGTCGCGACCGCGGCGCTGGTGCTGCTGGAGCGGAGCCGCAGCGCGGTCGGCTCCGCCAGCGCGGCGGTCGAGGTGGCCAAGGCCCGCGCCCTCGCTGATGCCGGGGTCGCCCGGCTGGTCCAGGCGCTGCGGGCCGAGGACGACCCGCTGCTGAAGCGCCTCCTGGCCTCGTCGGTGCCGGTGCCGTGGCGCTTCGCCGATACGGAGATCCGCCTGTCCTTCCTGCGCGAAAGCGGCAAGGCCGACCTCAACGCGGGATCGCTGGAGCTGATCCAGGCCCTGCTCGACGGGATGCCGGTGCCGCCGGGTCTCCGCCTGCAGGCGCTGGAGCGGATCGAGGCGGCGCGGCGGCAGCCGGCGCCGCCACCGAGCATGCTCGTGCCGAGCGTGCTCGCCCTGCTGCCGCCCTGCACCCGGCTGACGCCGGTGGCGCGGCTGTTCGAGGACCGCTTCACGGTGCTGACCGGCAGCCTCGGCATCTCCGCCGCCGGCCTGGCGGACGAGCAGCTGCGCCGGTTGCCCGGCCTGACCAGCACGGACATCGAGACCCTGCGGGGCCGGGCGTCCCCGGCCGACGATCCGCGGCTGGCCCATCTGCAGCGCTTCCTGGCGGATGAGGAGCCGGTCTATCGGCTGCGGGCCGAGGCGGCCACACCGCGCGGCGCCCATTTCGTCCGCGAAGCGGTGATCCTGCTCTCGGCGCGCCAGCCCATGATCCGGATCCTGTCGCAGCGCGACCTCGCCGAGCCGGCGGCGATCGCCTGCGACTGACGGTGCCCGCTATCCCGGCCGGCAGGCCGGCTCCTGCGGCAGGGCCAGGCAGGCTTCGGGCAACCGGGCGCGGGTGCGGCCGATCAGGTCGATCGGGGCTCCGAGTTCCGGCACATCGACGCGCAGCAGCACCGCCGCCGGCAGCGCCCAGGGACGGGCCCATTCGGACCGCCACGCTCCACCGCTGCTCCCGGCCGCGAAATAGCTCAGCCGGATCGAGCGGGCGCCCTCCATCACCGTCTCCTCCCGCGCTGCCCCGGTTCCGGGATCGGTCCAGGCCAGCCGCAGCGCGGCCCGGCCGTCCGCCTGCACGACCCGCAGGGTCAGCGGGACCGGCCGGTCCAGCGCCAGGATCGGCGGCCCCCAGGACAGGAGGGTCAGCGCAGTCGCATCGGCCGGATCGGCCGCCTCGTCGCGCGACAGGTCCGGCACCGCACCTTCGGCCAGGGCGCGCAGCAGCCGGCCGGCGGCGGCCACGCTGTCGCGCAGCTCTGCTTCGGTGCGGGATTTCTGGTCGAAGCGGGCGAACAGGTTCGGCAGGCCGACGGCGGCGGATGCCGCCAGCCCGGCCAGCACCAGCGCCACCAGCACCTCGACCAGGGTGAAGCCGCGCTGACGGGGCGGGGCGCGGGTCACGGCGGCAGCCCGGCGGCGCGCAGGGTGACCAGCTGGACCGCCGGCCCGCGCCGCGGCGCCACGCGGACGGTGACCGACAGCAGGCCGGGCTGGCCGGCCGCCTGCGGCATGCCCTCCTCGCGCCAGGGGGCGATGGCGAGCGACCAGGCGCTGCCGTCGCCGAGGCGGCCGTTGACGTTGCGCGGCGCGAGCGGCAGGTCGAGCCCGACCCGCTCCAGGATCGCTTCGGCGGCCAGAGTGGCGCGGGTCTGCGCCGTCGCGCGGGCGTCGCGGTCGCGGCTCGACACCAGCAGCACCAGTGCGGTTGCGGTGATGGCGCCGAGCACGGCCAGCGCCACAAGCACCTCGACCAGGGTGAAGCCGGCCTGGCGCCCGGTCACGGCGCATCCTCCTGGCGGACGGTGCCGGTCAGCCAGGCGACGCGCAGGGCCAGGCGGTGGCCGCCGCGGTTCAGCGTTAGGACGCCGCCGCTGCTCGACCCGTCGCCGAGGAACAGCAGGGCAGGGGCGTCGCCGCCCGGCGCGATCGCGGCCCCAGTGAGCGTGAGATCGACCCCATCCGGCACCGACTGCCAGCGGTCGAGCGCTGGGATGCCGATGCGCCGGTCCTCGGGCTCGAAGCGGACCAGCACCGGGCTTTGCTGCCGCAAGGCGGCGTCGCGCGCTTGCGCCAGCAGCCGCTCCACACTGGCGCCGGCCTCGCGCAGGGCCGACCGGGCCCGCCACTCCGGCACCGCCAGCCCGACCACGGCCGCCGCCAGCCCCAGGATCACCAGCACGATCAGCATCTCGATCAGGGTGAAGCCGGCCATCCGCACCCGATTGTCGATCCGCGGCCGGTCCTGCATGGTCTATTTCTTGGGAGGAGGGGCGCCGAACAGCTGCATACGACTCCGGAACTCCTCGGCGATCGCCTTCGCGTCAGCGGCATTGCGGATCACCTTCGGCGTGATCAGGATCACCAACTCGGTGCGCTGATCGTTGTCCGAGACGCCGCTGAAGAGATTGCCGACCAGAGGGATGTCGCGCAGCACCGGGACGCCGGACCTGCCGTTGCTCTGGCGGTCGGAGATCAGGCCGCCGAGAATGACGGTCTGGCCGCTCGCCACCGACACCGAGGTCCCGACCTCCCGCTGCGCGATCGTCGGGTTGATCGCGTCGGGCGCGCCCTCCACGACGTTGCTGACCTCCTGCCGGATGTCGAGATTGACCTGGCCGTCGGGGTTGATCCGGGGCGTCACCTGCAGGATCACGCCGGTGTCGCGGTATTCGACATTATTGACGATCGGCGCGTCCGAGTTGTCGGAGGATTGCTGCTGCCGGGTGATCACCGGCACCTGGTCACCGACCTTCAACTGCGCGGTCTGGTTGTCCAGCACCGCCAGCGAAGGCGACGACACCACCCGGACATTGGTGATGCTGGCGAGCGCGTCCAGGATGACCCGGAAATTGCCGCTGCTGATGATGAAGTTGAAGCCGGGTACGGACGGGTTGACCCCGAAAGCATTGTTCTGGGTGAAGACGCTCGAGAAATTCCCGCTCTCCAGCCAGAAATGCACCCCGTAGCGCAGCTGGTCGGTCAGCGTGACCTCGGCGATCGTCGCCTCGATCAGGACTTGGTACTGCGGCGTGTCCATCAGCCGGATCGCGGCCTCGATCTTCCGCCAGGCCTCCGGCGTCGCCATGACCATGAGCGAGTTGCGCTCCTTGTTGGCGACGATCTGGGCGCCGTCGAACGGATCGGGACCGCGTCCCGCACTTCCCGATCCGCCTCCGCCGGCGCCGTTGCCGACCATGCTGTTCAGATCATCCGACAGGATGCCGAGCTTCTCGCCGGCCGACATGACCGCGCTCGCATCCGTCCCACCACCATCGGCGCGCGAGGGGATCGACGACCCGCCGGTGGACGCGGTCTGAACCGGCAGCGATGGGGCGACCGGACTGCTGCCCCCGCCCGACGAACCGCCGCGTCCCCCACCCATGAACTGGCCCATGATCGAGGCGAGGTTCTCGGCTGTGCCGTTCTCGACCCGATAGACGTAGAGCTGGACGCCCTGCTTGTCGCCCTGGTCGAGCCGGTTGATCCAGGTCTCGGCCTGGCGCAGACGCACCGGCTGCTTTGCGACGACCATGACGGCGTTGAGCCTGCGCACCGGGATGAAGTCGATGCCGCCTTGCATCGGCGTGCCCTCGGCGCCCAGCTTGAAGACGGAGCGGAGCTCCTGGATCATCGAGTTGGGATCGGAGCGGCGCAGGGGGAACAGACCTGCGGAGACGCCGCGCATCGCGTCCACGTCGAAGGCCGCGACCATTTCGGCGATCGCGGCGCGGTCGCTGCTCGGCCCGGAGATCACCACGAGGTTCCTCGCCGGGTCGGTCCGGACCATGTTGCTGTTCGCCACCGGGCTGATCAGCGGCGCGATGGTGGCCGCCTGGACGAAGCGCAGCGGGATGATCGACACGCCGTAGCCGGCCGGCAGGGGCGTCGGGTCCGATCCCAGCTGCACCATCACCCGCCCGCCCGCGGCCTCGCCGGCGGGTACGATCCGATAAGTGGAACCATCGGCGATCAGGGCGGCGCCGTTCATCCGCAGCACGGTTTCGACCGTCGCGAGCAGGTCCTGCCGGCTGAGGGCGGCGCTGCTGGAGACCGTCGCGGTTCCCTGGATCCGCGGATCGACGCTGTAGGACGTCTTCAGTGTGTCTGCGAGCACGGCCTTCAGGAAGTCGCGGATGTCCGCATTCTCGAAATTGATCTGCGCGCCCTGGCCGGTGACGACGACCGGCGCGCCTGCGGCTCCGGCCGGGAGCGGGGCGCCGTCGGCCCCGAAATACAGCTGCGGCGCGCGGAGGTCGTTCGGCGCGGACGACACCGCGACCGAGCCCGAAGGCTGCCGCGCCAGTTTCGACGGCACGTCGAAGTTCGCCGTGGCCAGCGGATTGTACCGTGGGAGGGAGTCCTGGCCCTTCTGCTGGCAACTCATCACGCCCAGCGCTGCTGCCAAAATCGCAACAACACGCAAACCGGCAAGCCAGCCGGCCTTCCCCACACGGTGCATGCTCCGAACCGTCCCCCGCACGTCCGAATTTGTACCTATTCGGATCAGCTCCACCATGCCGGGCCGGGACCGCAATGGCAAGTAACGGTCTTCGACCGTCGAAGCCCGCCAGACCGGCGATCAGCGCGCGATAACGACGACAGTTGTCGCGCATTGGCAGACTCGAATGTCCGCAAATGGGTGCTTACCGGAAGATCCGACCTTCGCTACCGAGAGGCCGCTTAGGGTCGAAAGCGGAATCCCGTCTCGGGTGCCAAGCGTCAGATTTTCACCACTTGGTTTGCGGTTGCCGTCAATCGATCCGCGCAACCGCCGTTCGCCCAACATCCAGCATCGGCGCCGCGGCTCGCAAACGCTCGAAAACGTGCTCCTTCGCCAGATGCCCGTAATGTTTCTCACACATCCGGCTGTCCGCATGGCCCAAGGCTTCGGCCACCATCATCAGCGGGGTGGCGCCAGCCAGGAGCGTCGAGGCGAAGCTGTGTCGCAATTCATGGAAGGTGAGGGGCGTCACCTTCGCCCGCGCGGCCGCAGCCCGAAACTCGCGGGTGTAGACCGACTTCCCCCACGCATCGCCGTTTGCACGGATGAGCAGCCGCGCTCCCGTGGTCTTGCCGGCCGAGAGGCGATCGAACAGCGCCTTTCCGCTGTTGCCGACCGGAACGTGACGGGCGCGGCCGCTCTTGCTCTGAGCCACGAACACCGTGTCCCTGTTGCGATGCCAGTCTTCGGCATGCAGTCGCGCCAGCTCGCCGAAGCGGCAGCCCGTCAGCAGCCCGGCGGCGGCCAGGTCGCGCAGATCCGGATCGTGACAGGCGTTCAGCAGCCGCTGTTGCTCAGCAGGCACCAGGAACCGAACCCGCGCCTTGGTCGTCGCCGGGAACGGGCGAACCTTCCGCCAAGGACCGTCATCGATGACCTTGCCCTCGCGCCACGCGTGGTTGAGCGCGGCCTTCAGGATCGTCAGCACGCGATTGGCGCTGTCGCGCCGCGCGCGCTGCGCGTCCGGATCATTGAGATCGGCGGCGAGGACCTTGGGGGCTGCGCCGATCTTGGTCCGAACCCGCTTGCCCTGCTCGGACAACTCGACATGCCACTTCTTGATCCGCTGCGGCGTCAGCTTGATGACGGCGATCCCGCCGAGCGCCGGGCGGATGAATGCCGCCGCCCGCCGCTCGGTCTCGCGCTTCGACTTCATCGCGACCCCATGATCGGTGAAATAGTCGTCGAGCGCGTCGCCGACCGTGTACGGCCCGTCACGCTTCGCCGGCGTCGTGTCGTCTCCGTCCAACCGGCGCCGGGCGATCGGCCACCACGCCCTGGCCTTCTCCTGTACCTGTCAGAAATTCAGAACCGCCTCGCCATCGGCGTCGAGCCGGCCGTCGGCGGTGCCGATCTTCTCCTGCAGCCGCCGGCCGTCGTCGGCCCGGCAGACGGTCAGCCAGACGCCGCCGCGCTTGCCACGCCGGTATCCGATCTGCAGGCCCGGCTGGATCACGGCCCATGTGCGCTCTTCGAGCGGCAGCTTCGCCCTAGCCGCCCGGCTCTCCAGCGATGCCTTCCGAACCCTTGCCGCCATGGTTCTTCCCCACGATCTCTGAAATTGCCGCCAAATTCAACAGCTTGGCCTCGCCTCGCGCGGGGCTTTGTCGTTTTCGTTGTCAAATCTGTGCACGGGCGGGACCGGATTCGGCGCCGTGCTGATGTCCCGGACCGCCGCGGTCCGCACCCGAGGGGAGGGGGCGGCAGCCGCGCCGGCACGAACTGGCCGTGGCCGACCGCACCGGCGTCTCCGATCTCTCGCGCTCCGCGTCCGGACGATCCCGCCCAGGCGGCGCGGCTGCGGACGCGAACGGGGAATAGCCCGCTCGCTATGACGACAGCGCCCCTCGGATAGCCCTGACCGCCGCCAACGCTGTCCGCATCCGCGCCGCGCTGACGAATTCCGGCCAGCTCGACAGGACGACCGCCGCGAAATCCGCCACCGGGTCGATGTAGATCAGTTGTCCGAAGACGCCGCGGGCCATATAGACGCCGCGTGCGGTATCCTCGATCCAGAACTGGTTATGATATGCCCCGGCGGGCAGAACCTCCCGATAGATGCCGCCGAAGAGTGTCGGATCAGCACCGAACCGTGTCCCGGCAATCCACTCGGTCGACACGACACGCCGGCCGTCGATCTCGCCGCCGCGAAGATGCAGCAGGGCGAAACGAGCATAGTCGCGAAGAGTCGCATTGAACCCGCCGTCACCCAGAGCATAGCCAGCAGCGTCCACGGTGAAATAGGCGTCTTCCTCCGCCCCCATCGGCGCCCACAATTCACGGCTGACGAGTTCTGCAAGCGGGGTAGCGGCGGCGCGCTGTAGAACGAAGGACAGGACATCCGTCTCGATCGAGCGATAGCGGAAGGAGGTACCGTGCGGGCACTCCAGATCCTTCAAAGACAGGATCAGGTCCCAGACATTCGTGGGCCAGTTCGGGTTCCAACGCTCCTTCCAGCCGCTGGCGACATCCAGCTGCGCCATGTGGGAATCGAGCGCGGTATAGGTCTCGTCGAAGACCACGCCGCTGGTCATGTCGAGCACGTGCTGGACGGTCGCGCCGCGGTAGGCCGTCGCCTCCAGCTCCGGCAGATAGTGCGTCAGGGACGCGGCCGGGTCGACCACTCCGCGGCCGATCAGGATGCCCGCCATGGTGCCGACAACCGACTTGGCGACCGATTGCGACAGATGCTGGCTATGCGGTGTCATGCCATTCAGGTAGCGCTCGGCGACGATCTTGCCGCCATGGAGCACCAGGAGGCCATCGGCATAGTTCGTCTCGAGGAAGCTGCCAATGGTATAGGCCTGCCCCTCCGCCGCGAAGGGAATGGCGTCGATATCCTGCAGATCGGCCGGCAGCAGGCTTGCCGGCCCCGCTCCGCGCCAGACCTGCGTGGTCGGCAGCAGGTCCCGGACATGCTGGAAGGTCCAGCGGTTCCAGGGCGCGCGGTCCCAGTCTTGCCTTGGAATGAGAGAATTGCCGGGTGCAGTCGGATCACGGAATGGCGGCATACTGGTCATGCATGCTCTCGTTTGCGGTTTGGAATGGATCAATCGTTGCGGCGGAGATAGCTGCCGCCGACGAATTCTCCGAAGAGGTTGCCCATGTCGCTCATCATGGCGAAGTTACGCTTAGCCCTCGGCCCGAGTTTGGTGGCAACGGCGTCGATGAGCAGATTGAGCACGACACTGAGGCTTGCCGTAGAATCCCAGAAGGTTTTCACATGCGTATGCGCCTCGAAGACGAAGCGCGTATAGGCGAAGGCCCAGTGACTGAACTTGTCGGTGACGATGACCAACGGCATGTCCATCGACTTCAGCTTCTCCACCAGCTTGATGCCGCGCGTCGCGTAGGAGGCCGTGTCAACGAGGACGACGGCGCTCTGCTTGGGATCTGCATTGATGATCTCGCCGAACGTGCCCGAGGCGTTGTCGATGAAAATGACGTTGGAACGCGCCCAGAGCAGGCGGCTGGCGAAATCCAGCGCCAGGCCCTTCGAGGCCTGGAAACCGACGACATAGATGGTGCGCGCCTTCACCAGCAAGCTCGCCGCCTCGTCCCACACTTCGGACGTGGTCAAGGCATAGGCCTTCACGATGGCATCCAGCTCCAGCCGCAGGCTTTCCTGCAGCATCTGCTGCCGGCCTTCGCGCATCTGAAAGCGGGCCATGTAGTCATCGATTTCGCTGTCCTTCTCGGTGACCGCCACGCGCAGGCGTTTCTTGAGGTCGCGCAAATTCTCGAAGCCGAGGCCGCGAACGAACCGCGTGACGGTCATCTCGCTGACGCCGACCGCCTGCGCTATGCTGCTGCCGGTCTCGAAGGGCAATATCTGGACATTGTCCAGGATGTAGGCCGCAAGGCTTTGCTCCGAGGGCGAAAAACCGGACATGCGGTCGCGCAGGATCGCTTCGATGTCGATCTTCTCCTCGACGCCGTTCGATCCCTTGGCATCTTTGCCGCTTCGTGCTTTCGCCACAGTGACAGACTCCTAGAAATTGCCGGCGTGAATGGCCGGACGCCCCTGTCCCCAGATGCCGGGAGCGCTTTCTGCGGCCTCCTCGACTTGCCGCGCAGCCGCAAGCAGCAGGTCCTCCCGTCCGAAGCGGGCCACGAGCTGGATGCCGATGGGTAGGCCGTCGCGGCTGCGCCCGAGCGGCAGGGATATCGCGGGCTGTCCTGTCGCATTGAACAGCGCCGTGAACGTCTCCTTCGGCGCCAGATCGTCGAACACGCCATCCGCGTCGATGCCGGCGCGATTGGGATCGAAGGTGCCGATCGGTTCCGGTAGCATGACGCTGGTCGGCGTCAGCAAGAGATCATATCCGGCGAGGAAGCGCCCGACCTGCCGCGTCACCCGATCGTAGACGGCAAGCGCGTCGATAAGCTGTGCGCCGCTGATGCCGAGCCCCCAGCGATAAAGAGCATATACGCTTGCGCCAAGCGCTTCCTCCAGCGAGCGGTTCATCTGCCGCGCCATGGCCGGCATATGCGCGGCGGCATCCGCGGCCCAGATGACCTTCTGCGCATGGAGGAAGGCGGGATAATCGAAGTCCGGCGACGCTTCCTCGACATGGTGACCGAGGCGTGCGAACCGTTCCGCGGCAGACCTTGTCGCTGCCGCAACCTCAGGGTCGAGCTGCACGTCCGACCACGACTTTGTACACAGAGCGATCCGCAGCCCCCGCGGGGTGCGCTGCATGGCATCGCGATAGGTGCCCGCCGGCGCCGCGATTTCATAGCCGTCGCCGGCATCGGGACCGTGGCACAGGTCGAGCAGCACAGCCGTATCGCGGACAGAGCGGGTGAGCATGAAGGTCGTCGCCAGTCCCAGAAGCGGGGCATTCGCATTCGGCGCGCCGGTGACCCGCCCGCGTGAAGGTTTCAGACCGATCAAGCCGCAGAACGCGGCCGGGTTGCGGATCGATCCGCCGCCGTCGCTGCCCTGCGCGAAAGGCACGATGCCCGCAGCAACGGCGGCCGCCGCCCCGCCGCTGGAGCCGGCAACGCCACGGTCCGGGTTCCACGGATTGCGGGTGGCGCCATAGAGTGGCGATTCCGTCGCCGCCGGCACGCCGAATTCGGAACTGGCCGTGCGTCCGGCATTGACCAGCCCGCCCTCGCGCAAACGGATCCAGTAGACGGCATCGTGGCCGGCCCTGAAACCCCGTGCAAGGCGGCTGCCGAACTCGGCGGGCCGGCCCGCCTCGACCGGAAAGTCCTTGGTCAGGGTGGGAATGCCGCCGAAAGTGGTGGCGGACGCGCCCTCCGGCAGGCTCTCCAGCGCGTCCGGATAGAGTTCGATGACGGCGTTCAGCGCAGGGTTCACCGCCGCGACGGCCCGTACGACGCATCGGCCGAGTTCCCTCGGCGTGACCTCGCCTTTCGCCAGCAGGCGGGCGAGGCCGGTTCCGTCGTGAGCCGCATATTCATCAAGACGCATAGGTCGCTAACGGTTGTGAATGAGGGATTGTCTGGGTCATCGGCAGCCGGGCCAGCGAACCGACCAGCGCCTGCGTATAGGGATCCTGCGGTTTGGACAGAACCTGCTGTGCCACGCCTTGCTCGACGACGCGCCCGGCCTTGAAGACATAGACGCGCTGGCAAAGGCTGCTCACCACGGCGAGATCGTGCGAAATGTAGAGCAGCGTCAGCGAGCGCTCGCGCTGGAGCCGCACGAGCAGTTCCAGGATCTGCGCCTGCGTCGTGACATCGAGCGCCGAGGTGATTTCGTCCGCGATGAGAAGCTGCGGCTTCAGCGCCAGCGCCCGTGCAAGGCCAACGCGCTGGCATTGCCCGCCGGAAAGCTGCCGCGGCTTGCGATTGCGCAGGCTGCTCGGCAACTCCACCATCTCCAGCACCGCATCGGCTTCCTTCCGCGCCGTTTTTCGGTCCGCGATACCATGCCGCCAGATCGGCTCCGCGACGGCCTCGGCAACCGTCAGGCGCGGATTGAGCGAATCGTACGGGTTCTGGAACACCATCTGCACGCGGCGGCGGAACGCCGTCAGCGCCTCGCCGCCGAGCGCCCCGACATTCTGTCCGTCCAGACGGATCGTGCCGCCGCTCGGCGTGTTCAGGCGAATGATCGACCGGGCGAGCGTGCTCTTGCCCGAACCGCTTTCGCCGACGATGCCGACCGTTTCGCCCGTATTGATCTCCAGATCGACGCCGTCGAGGGCGCGGAAGGAATTGCTGCTTCCGAAGCCGCCGAGCAGGCCCTGCCCGGCGGGGAACGTCACCGAAAGGTTTTCGACGCGAAGCAGCGATGTTGCCCGATCCGGGCTGCCGGCCGCGCCATAGCTCTTGCGGCCGGGCTGGGATTCGATCAGCAGTCTTGTATAGGGATGGCGCGGCCGGTTGATGACGTCGTCGATCGGCCCCTGCTCCACAATCTCGCCGTTGCGCATGACCACGACGCGCGAGCAGATATCCGCGACGACGCCGAGATCGTGCGAAATGAGGATCATCGCCAGCCCGGTCTTGCGGTTAAGCTCCTTGAGTAACTCAAGAATGCGGGCCTGCACGGTGACGTCGAGCGCGGTCGTCGGCTCGTCGGCGATCAGCAGCTTCGGCTGGCAGCCGATGGCGGCGGCGATCATCGCCCGTTGTTTCATTCCACCGGAAAATTCATGCGGATAGGAGCGCGCACGCTTTTCCGGTTCGCGGATGCCAACGTCCTCCAGCAGCTTGACCGCCCGCTGCAGACCTTCGCGTTTGCCGATGCCGAGATGCCGGATCATCGGCGCCGCGACCTGCTGGCCAATGCGGCGCAGCGGATCGAGATGCGATGCCGGGTTCTGAAAAATCATGCCGATGTCGCGGCCGCGAATGACGCACAGTTCGTCCTCCCCGAGCGCCAGAAGATCCTGCCCGTCGAGCGCCACCGTACCCTCGGCGCGCGCCGCGCCGGTCAGCAGCCGCATCACGGCACGGCAGGTCACGGACTTGCCCGAGCCGCTTTCGCCGACGATGCCGAGGATCTCTCCCTGCTGGAGCGTGAACGAAACGTTCTTGATCGCCGCAAAGCCGCCGAAGCTGACGGAGAGGTCCTTGACGTCGAGCAGCGGCGGCTTGCCGGTTTCCAGCCCGCTCATGCCGCAACTCCCTTCCGTTGCAACTGCCCCAGTCCATCGCCAAGCAGAGCAAAACCGAGGCCGAGCGAAATCGCGGCCAATCCCGGGAACAGGCAGATCCACCAGGCCTGCTGCACGAAAGCCTGGCCGTCGGCGATCATCACGCCCCATTCGGCCAGCGGCGGCTGCGCGCCCATGCCGAGAAACCCGAAGCTCGCACCGGCCAGCATGACGAGCACCGCATCGCTGACCGCGTAGGCGATGACGGGCCCTATGGCGTTCGGCAGCACATGATGGCCGAGGATGGCGGCCGGCGAATAGCCGAGGCACTTGGCCGCCTGGATATACTCGCTTTCGCGGATCGTCAGCACCTGCGCCCGTACCAGCCGCGCGTAGCTGACCCAGCCGACCAGCGTCAGCGCCAGGATGAAGTTGAGAAGCCCTGGCCCGAGCACGCCGACAATGGCCAGCACCAGCACGAAGAAGGGAAACGCAACAGTGAGGTCGTAGATGCGCATGAAGACATTGTCGACCACACCACCGAAATAGCCGCTCAGCAGCCCGATGGTCGTGCCGATCAGCAGCGGTGGAAGCACGCCGGCCACGCACAGCAGCAGATCGACGCGGCTTGCGAAGAGAACCCGCGAGAAGACGTCGCGGCCGACCTGGTCCGTGCCGAACCAATGGGCCGCGCTCGGCGGCGAAAGCATGTTCACGATGTCGATGGCATCGGGGTCATAGGGCGCGATCATCGGGGCCGCCAGCGCCAGCACCAGCCATCCGAACAGGACGACGAGCGCGACCAGCATGGTGGGCATGATGCGGCCGATGGAGGGCGCGGTCTGCGCCAGAACGGGGCTTTCAGCCATGCGCGATCTCCTCAGAGCCGGACGCGCGGATCGATGAAGGCGGTGAGCAAATCCACGAGCAGCGTGATCAGGACGGTCGAGACCGCGAAGACCAGAGTCAGCCCCTGCACGACGTAGTAGTCGCGGCCGAGCAGCGCGTTGACCATCAGCGTGCCGAGGCCGGGCACCGCGTAAACGGTTTCGACGATGATGGCGCCGCCGATCATGAAGGCCACCATGACGCCGAGCAGGTTGAGCGTCGGCAGCACGGCGTTCGGCAGCATGGTCTGCCAGAAGATCTGCCGTTCCGTGGCGCCCTGCGCCCGCGCGGCCGTGACGAAATCGGCCGTCGTCTTTTCGATGAGGGCGGCGCGCAGGCTCTGCGTCAGAACCGGCACCAGCCAGATGGCCGTCGACACGGCCGGCAGGAAAAGGTGGTGGAGATGGCCGGTGAAACCGGTGCCGTAGCCCGAGACGGGGAACCAGCCGAGGCTGACGCCGAAGAAGCGCGACATCATGATGCCCAGCCAGAACACCGGGATGGTGAGGCCGGCAATCCCCACCAGACGAATGATCTGGTCGGCGATGCCGCCGGGACGGCGGGCGCCGAGGATGGCGAGCACGACCGTCGGCGGGATGGCAAGGCACAGCACATAGCCGGTCAGGAACAGCGTCGGCCACATGAACTGTTCGACAAGCTGGCTCACCGGCCGCTGAAAGCGCAGCGACAGGCCGATATCGCCCGAAACGAGGTTGATGAGATAGGTCAGGAACTGCCGCCAGAGCGGCAGGTCGAGCCCATATTGCGAACGGATCGCCGCGATGGTTTCAGCACTCGCCCTCTCGCCGGCAAGAAGCCGCGCGGGATCGCCCGGGGCCATGTGCACCAAAAGAAACGTCATCAGGCTGATACCGGCAAGCACACCGATCAATTGCAGCAGGCGCCGCGCAATGAGTTGCAGAAGGGGCAATCCGGTTCTCCGGTTCCAGCGTCAAGGGCGCGCCCCTGTCGCGGGGCGCGGTTGAGGCGGCTCACTGGCCGATGGAGGTTTCTTCCAGCGTCCATTGCAGCGAGGGCGTCAGCTCGAGACCCTGGAGACGCTTGGAATAGGCGACCGCGTTCGGCGCATAATAAAGGGGGATCTGCGCGACCTCTTCGGTGGTGATCTTCTGAATCTCTTTGTAGATTTCCGCGCGCTTGGCCTGATCGGCCTCCTTGGTGCCCTGCTCCACGAGCGCGTCCACCTTCGGGTTCGCATAGAAGGTGTTGTAGGAGTTCGAGCCGCAGGATCCGCACACGGCCCAGCGCACGGCAAGGTCAGGATCGGGAGTCTCGTTGTACCACCAGTTGGCAGCAGCGTCGTAATCGCCCTTGCCGGTGGCATCCCACCAGGCGCCGCCATCGACATTGACGATCACCGGCTTCAACCCGATCGCCTGCCATTGGGCCTGGATCAGCAGTGCCGTCTGCTGCGACGGCGCATCGGCGGTCGCCAGGATCTTTACCTCGCGCCCCGCCATGCCGGATTCGGCCAGTAATTCCTTTGCCTTGGCGGGCTCGTGCGGAATCCCCGGATAATCCTTGTCATGGAAATCGACGCTGCCCGGCAGCGTGGTGTTTGCCGGTTCGGCATAGCCACGCGTGATGGCCGCGGCCATGGCCTTGTTGTCGATCGCCATGCCGGCCGCCTGCCGCGCCTTCAGATTGGAGAAGGGCTCGCGCTTGTGGTTGAGCAGGATCATGTAGATGGTGGTCGAAGGCTCGAGCCGCATATCCACCGCCTCGGCCGCCTTCAGCTCGTCGATCTGCGCCCACGGCACCGCGCGCACCACGTCGATCTCGCCGGCCTTCAGCATGGCGATGCGGGTTTCGGGCGATGCGATCTCGATCAGCTCGACCGTGGCGTCCGACTTCGGATAGCCCTTGCGCCAGTAGTGCGGATTGGGTTCGAGAACGAGCTTCTCGTTCGGCTTCCACTGCTTGACCTCATAGGGGCCGGACGTGACCGGGACCGTGGCGAAAGCCGACTCCTCGCCGCGCTTCTCCACATCGGCCTTCGAGACGATGCCCATGTTCCAGATTTCGGCATTGCCGAGGAACGGCGCGAAGGCCGACTTGAGCGTGATCACCACGGTTTTCGCGTCCGCCGCGGTCACCGATTCCACGGAGCCCAGCGGCGCAGGATAGGCCGATTTCTTGTCGCTCCGGATACGGTCGAGGCTGAAGGCCACGTCGCCAGCCGTGATCGGCGAACCGTCCGAGAACTGGCCATCGCGCAGATGGAAGGTGTAGGTCTTACCGTCCGGCGAAATCTCCCATTTCTCGGCGAGCCCGGGCTCCAGCGCGCCGGTTTCGGAGTTGCGGCGCAGCAGGCGCGAATAAAGCTGGCCGTAGGTTTCGATGTTGCCGGCCGCCGCGGAGCGCATCGGATCGAGCGTCGTCGTCTGGTAAGGCGAAACGATGCGGATGACGTCGTCGGCGAAGGCCGGAGCGGCCCAAAACAAACCCATCGCGAGGGCAGTTCCGTGCAACACCGCGCCCGCAGCCCGCGTGCGGGATCCGCTCGAGGAATTCATCCTGTTCTCCTCCCGATATTTCACTTGTGCCTTTTGGCATGAGGCAGAGTTATGTGATATAGATAACTTCTGTCAACGATGAAGTTGGAAAAATAACACAAACCCGCTCGTGGATCGCAAGCCCCGGCGCCAAGCCAGAGGAGGCGTCGCTCAAGAACACCCGCACCTACGGCGTCGCGAACGACGTCGCCTCGGCGCCGTCCGCCGCGGCGGGGCACAACCATTTCGGCCATACCGTCGCGTAGTGCGAGAGAGCCGATCTTCGGCCGATGGCGGATGGGGTCTTGATCTATGCCGATGACCGATACTGGCTGGAGCCGTTGGCCGCACCAGCTATACCCCGCGCCGAGGTCGTCGATGAGCTCTACGCCGTCGTGAGGCTGGTTATGGCCCCTGCATTCTGGGGACTGCCATCTCATTGAAAATCTTGGGCCAAGCCTCTGCCGATCCGCTGGTTTCCATGGATACAATCACACCGTGAGCACCCCGCTGTATCACCATATTCCTATACATGGCCCGAGGCTGGTCATGTAAAATCCGTTCGCGAAGATCGGCGATCATGTGGGATCGACTCCGTGATTGCCGTCGGCGGATGGGAATGCTGAAGCGCGGCCGATCGGCAGCAGTGCAAGACCGAGCAGAGTGCACCCGCAGCGAGTAATATAGGACGTCATGTCGGACCTGGATTCTCTGCAGTGTGGTGTATCGTGACCGGAAGCAGCCTGGGCTGCAGGGGGACTAGCCCGATCAGCGATGGCGTCCCGTCGCGGAGGCACGCGGGACCCGATCCGTTTTCCGATCTCGATGAATGATCGGCCGCTCATCAATGTCGGGCGGGCGCGCATTTTCGTTCGGCCCTTTCCGCCTCTATCCGGCCCAGCAACTGCTTCTGGAGGGTGATGCCCGCATTCACCTCGGCAGTCGCGCCCTGGAGATCTTGACCGCGCTCGTCGAGCGCGCCGGCGAGGTGATCACCAAGCAGACCCTCATGACCCGAGTATGGCCTGACACCCTCGTGACGGACGGGAATCTCAAAGTCCATATCGCAGCCCTTCGAAGGGCGCTCGGCGAAGGGCAGCCTGGTCGTCGCTACGTCGTGACGGTATCCGGCCGAGGATATCGCTTTGTGGCGCCGGTGGAGGCCTTCGGGCCCGAAGGACTGCAGGCGCAAGAGCGCATCGAAGCGGAGAGCGCGCACAATCTGCCTGCCTCCGTGATCCGGATCATCGGCCGTGCGGGTGTGATCGACACGCTCCTGCGTCAGCTGGCAAAGCACCGGTTCATGACCGTCGTTGGCCCAGGTGGGATCGGCAAGACGACAGTGGCCGTCGCTGCGGCCCACATGCGTGTCTCCGCCTATGAGCACGGGACTTGGTTCGTCGACTTGGCGCCGACGGGCCACCCGAAACTGGTCGCGAGTGCGCTTGCTTCGGTGCTCGGCCTGACGACCCATTCGCTGGACGTCACTGCCGCACTCATCGCCTGTCTCCGGGACAAGCAAATGCTGATCGTGCTCGATAGCTGCGAGCACGTGATCGACGAGGCTGCCCTTCTGGCGGAGCAGATCATCAGCGCTGCTCCCGGCGTCCACGTCCTGGCCACGAGCCGCGAGCCGCTGCGGGCGCGAGGCGAGCGCCTGCAGCGGCTCTCGCCGTTGGAGGCCCCGGCCGACCCGTCCAGTTTGACGGCCGCGGAAGCGCTCACGTTCCCGGCCATTCAGCTGTTTGTCGAGCGGGCGGCAGAGAGTCTGGAAGGGTTCGAGCTGAAAGATGCCGATGCCCTGGTCGTCGCCGAGATCTGCCGCACACTGGATGGGATCGCGCTTGCAATCGAGCTCGCGGCCACTCGCGTCGACGCCTTCGGCCTAAGGGAGCTGTCAGCCCTTCTCGAGGATCGATTCCGGCTGCTGAGGCATGGGCGACGCACGGCCATGCCGCGGCATCAATCCCTGGCGGCGGCGCTCGACTGGAGCTACGAATTCTTGCCCGAAGGAGAGCGCACCATTTTGCGCCGCCTCTCGGTGTTTGCCGGCAGCTTCACTCTCCAATTGGCCAGCGCGATCGCGGCGAGCGATCGGATCCCCGTTCCCGATGTCGTCGACGGCGTGGGGAGCCTGGTGGCCAAGTCGCTCATTTCGGCAGACATCGGCGGCGCCAAGGTACAATACCGGCTGCTCGACACGACCCGCGCCTACGCTCGGCAAAAGCTTGTCGAGAGCGGCGAGATCGATGCCGTTCTGCAGCGTCATGCCGAACACCACCGGGATCTGTTGGAGCGAGCCGGGGTCGAGGCAGAATCGCGATCTGCGGCCGAGTGGTGGGCCGACCACGCCCGCAGGGTCGATGATGTCCGCCATGCGCTGAACTGGGCTTTCTCGCCGTCCGGCGACGAAGCCCTCGGAATATCCCTGACTGTCGCGGCGATTCCTCTGTGGACGCATCTGTCGCTGCTGGAGGAATGCCGAGCCTGCGTCGAAAGGGCGCTCGCATGCGGCAAGGCCGGAGTTCTCGGTGACCGGGACGACATGAAGCTCCATACCGCCCTCGGCACCGCACTTCTGTATGTGAGAGGGCCGGTGCTCGAGATCGATGTCGCCTGGGGGAGAGCTCTCGAGATTGCCGAACGGCTCTCCGACAGCGACTATCAGTTGCGTGTGCTGTGGGGTTTGTCCCTGTATCGCGTCTATGTCGGACGCTACCGAGCCGCCCTGGCGTTCGCACGACGGTTTCGCGCCGTCGCGCAGAAGAAGGACGACACCGTCGCTCGGCTGAGCGGGGACAGGCTGATCGCGACCGCGCTGCACTACCTGGGGCGTCACACAAGCGCACGCCGCCGCCTGGATCGCATGCTCGGCAGATACGTGGCCCCTGTGCAGAGCTCGCACATCGCGCGCTTGCAATGGGACCAGCGGGCGGTGGCCCTCGGCACATTATCGGTCATCCTCTGGCTCCAGGGCCTTCCGGACCAGGCGGTCGACACGGCCCGGAGCGCGCTTGACGAAGCCCAGGCCACCAGCCATCCGCTTTCCGTGTGCAACGCGCTCGGCCACGCGGCCTTTCCGATCGCCATGTATGTCGGAGACCGGGTCGCGGCGGAGCAACTGGTGACCATGCTTCTCGACCATTCGGCAAGTCATGGGTTGAGGGTCTGGAACGCCGTGGGCCGCTGTTTGCGGGGGGCACTCCTCATCGAGTCGGGAGACGGGGCCGGCCTGTCGCTGCTTCGGTCCGCTCTTGACGAGCTTCGCGACGCGAGATTCGGGCTTCGCTACGCATCCTATTGTGGCATCCTCGCCCACGGGCTCGGCGCCGGCGGTCGGCCGGACGAGGCCCGCAGCACGATCGAGGATGCGCTGGAGTGGTGCGGGCGGAACGAGGAGCGTTGGTCCATGCCGGAGCTCCTTCGCATCAGAGGCGAGATCCATCGACTGGAGGGATCTGCCGTGGCGATCGCCGCGGCAGAGGACGACTTTCGGCAAGCTCTCGAAATGGCACGCCGGCAGGAGGCACTGTCATGGGAGCTGCGCGTCGCCACCAGCCTCGCCCGGCTTTGGCGCCTGCAGGGCAGAAGCGGAGAGGCGGATGCCCTCCTCTCTGCGGTGTACTGCCGGTTCGGCGAGGGATTTGGAACAGTTGATCTCAAGACCGCCCGTGCACTGATGCTCGATTGCCGGGTGAGGGGCAGGCCCGGTGAGACTCCTGAGGCGCACTGCTCCTTAACTCAAGGTGCAACGTCCCTTGATGCTGCGAATTCGCCGGGCTCTTGAGCGGACGGGGAATAGTCAGCCAAGACCGGCGCAGCCTCGGCTGGCGATGACGCAAACACAGTCGAAGAGACCGCCGTCCCTTCGCCGAAACTTCACCTTTCTTAACCGGTCATCGCTGTCGCGATGCTTTATGAGCGGTTTGCTCGGCAACCGCCCCATTCCTCTGATCCAAAAAAGCCTCGCCGAGGCATTCTCTGCAGGCGGTTGCGGAGAGCGAAGCCTCCCCAATCACCGAGGACGTGAGAACATGGCAAAGAAATATACCGCCCAGTGTGCATGCGGGGCGATCAAGTTCGAATTCGACGCCGAGCCGACCTTTGTCGCCGACTGCTACTGCAAGGATTGCCAAAAGGCTTCCGGAGGTGCGATGGCGACGTTCTTTGGGGTGCCCGAGGCTGATTTCACCCTGCTCAGCGGTAGCCCGAAATCGTTCCATTACACAGCGGAGTCCGGGAATGGGCTTGATCGGAACTTTTGTCCGGATTGCGGGTCCCGTCTCTTCAGCAGCAATCTGATAGGCTTTCCCGGCTTGGTCTTCGTGATGATCGGGAGCCTGGACAGGCCCGAAGGTATTGAGCCGAAGCTCGAGATGTTCACCAAGCGTCGCCTCGGATGGACGAAGGCGCTGGACATCCCGCAATTTCCCGCCATGCCGAGTTGAGCGGACAGTTCAGCATCCCCGGCACCGGAGAGTCATCGTTCGAACGACCCAACGCAGAGGCTGCCGGCTTTCGGCGCGGGCGGAACGATGAAAGGAAGGGCCGCCGGCAACCGGCGGCCCTATTGAATTCGTTGGGAGACCACGGGTCAGCGGAGGTCGGTTCATCGAAATTTGACCATTCTTTACGCTTGGCAAAGCCCCGGCCGGCTTAAGGATTGGACACCCCTGGACCAGCGACAGGCCCGCAAAGAAAAGGGAGACCACATGTCCAACGAGCCCGATGACACCCATGAGCCGGCAGACCCCGATCGCCGGGAGATCCTGCGCGTCGCCAGCGGTGCCGCGATCGCCGGAATTTCCGCTGCCGCCATGGCGCTCGACAGCCCGGCCTTTGCCCAGAAGTCCGCCGGGGCAGACCCGCGCGCCGTGACGGGAGATCGCAACGACGCGCCGCTCGGTGCGCGGCTCCAAGGCGTGCAGCACTTCGGCCTCACGGTCCAGAACATGGACCGCGCGTTCGCGTTCTACACCGAGGTGCTCGGCGGCAACGAAGTGATGCGCGATGGCGATTTCCGAGGCGAGAAGATCCACAACACGCTGCTGACCGATCAGGAGATCCTGGCTCGGGAGCGCGGGGTCAATCCGCGAACGATCGGCGTGCCGGACCTGAAGGATGGCGGGCAGCGCCTCGACGTGCGCTTCGTGCAGTTCGACAATGTCGTGATCGAGCTCCTGCAGTACCGCGATGCCCAGCAGCCGATGGGCAGCGGGGACAGCTGGGCGGAGCCGCGCGACCATATGAGCCCGGCTATCCGCGGTCGATGCACATCTGCTTCTACATCCGCGACGATGTCGACTTTAACAAGTTCATCCACGACCTCGAGGCGGAATCGACGCGCCGCGGCATGACGCAAGTGAAGGCCAATCGCGTGATCGCGGTGACGTCGGAACAAGAGCGCCTGGCCGCCCCGCTGGACGCGAACACCAACAGGATCAACGAAGGCAAATCGAACGGATGGTCCCTGATCTATTGCAAGGGGCCGGAGGGCGAGCAGCTCGAATTCGTCCAGGCGCTCGGCCCCGTGAAGAAGACGTTCGAGGACGCCATGGCAGACCGTCGGCGCATGCTCGCCGCTGCCGGAGGCTGACGGGCTACGGATTCCTTCGGCCAGCGTGCAAAGCGGCGGCGCAGGAACGCCACATGTCCAGTCCGCACGGCCTTTGAGCCGTCCGAAGACGCAAGGGGTGATCAACCATGTCGAAGACGACGCGCCCGGGTACTGGCCTTCCCGTGCTTGCAGGTCTCGCCTGCGCTGCAGCCGCGACTTCGGCGATGGCGCAGGAAGGGCCGGGCAAGGGTTATTCGCAGATACCGCACGGCGCCTATTCGATCGTCGCGGAGGTGCGGGCAAAGCCCGGCAAGGAAGCCGAGCTGCGCGCCGCGACACTGCCGCTTGTCGCGCTCGTCCGGAGCGACCCGAAGAATCTGGTCTATTTCCTGCAAGAGGACCGCGCGGCGCCCGGCCACTTCATCTTCTACGAGATCTTCGCCAATCAGGCTGATTTCGACGCGCACAACGCCATGCCCTACGTGAAGGAGTGGTTCGCCAAGCTGCCCGAGCTCGCCGACGGCGGTGTCAAGGTCATGAAGATGGAGATCCTCGCGGGGTCTCCCGGATAGGGAGCAGCGAGGCGCTGAGCGCCGGATCGGCATGGATTCGTACAGCCATCGCGAATGGGAGGCAGGAATGCTGGACAAGGCCTATCGCGGTCAATGCGCCGCCGTGACGGCGCATTGCACGGATGAAGCGCAGCGGCGCAAGCGGGGCCTCACTCTGTTCGCCCTGGCGCTCGGCAGCTTCTGCATCGGGACGTCCGAGTTCGCGAGCATGGGGATTCTCCAGTTGTTCTCGGCGAGCTTCGGCATCGACATCCCCACGGCGACGAATGCGATCGCGGCCTATGCCTTCGGCGTCGTCATCGGCGCTCCTCTCGTGACACTGGTCGCAGCACGGCTGAACCGGCGAACGCTGCTGCTGTGTCTCATGGGTCTGTTCATCCTCGGCAACGTGCTGTCGGCGGTCGCCACGGATCTCGGCATGCTCGCCCTGGCGCGCTTTGTCAGTGGCCTGCCGCAAGGGGCCTATTTCGGTGCCGGGGCCGTGGTGGCGTCCTACATCGTCGGCCCCGGCCACGCGGGAAAGGCGTTCGCCCTGGTCATGACCGGACTGACGGTCGCGACGATCATCGGCTCGCCGTTGGCGACCTTCCTCGGTCAGACCCTCGGCTGGCGAAACACCTATTTCATCGTCGCCGCAGCGGCTGGCCTGGCCTTCCTCGCCTTGTGGAGCTGGGTGCCTCGAACCGAGGCGCTTCGCGGCGGACCCGTCGTGCAGGAGCTGGCCTCGCTGCGCAGGCCGGCCGTCTGGGCCATGATGCTCGTCGCGGCGCTCGGCGTTGCCAGCATCTTCGCCGTCTACACGTTCATTGGTCCTTTCGTCACCGATGTGGCGGCGCTCGATCGAGCCTGGGTTCCGGCGGCGCTCGCGCTGTTCGGCCTCGGCATGACGACAGGCAACCTGATCGGCGGCAGGCTTGCGGATGCCTATCCCGCGCGGGGATTGGTCATCGGCTTCGGCAGCGCCCTGGTCGTGCTTGCGCTCATGGCGGCCGGCGGCGGCGATCTGTGGATCCTGATGCCGGCGCTGTTCGGCGTCGGCACCACGATGATGGTCGCGATCCCCACGATCCAGGTGCGCCTCACGCGCCTCGCCCCCGAGGCTCCCACGCTGATGGGCGCCATGAACCTTGCCGCGCTCAACGTCGCCAACGCCGTCGGCGCCTGGGCGGGAAGCATGGCCATCGCAGCCGGCTACGGCTTGCTGTCTGCCGTGTGGGCGGGGTTCGGGCTGACGCTTCTGGGCCTTCTCGTCTTCGCACTGACTCTGCCGAAGTCGCCACAGCTCGCGCCTGCGTAGCTCCTGTCGCCACTGGGTTCCAGGCCGCCGTGACCAATTGCGCCGGCATCAATTCAACCTGGCCGGCGAAGGGTCGAACGGTACGTCCCCGAGCGGCGAAACCTCAAAGGTGGAGGATTCTGTGATCATCGAGAGCACCCTCCTGAATGGCCCGCTGGGCTTCGGAACAGCGCCGCTCGGAAACATGTTCCGGAACATTCCCGAGGAGGAAGCCAGCGCCACCGTCGCGGCGGCTTGGGAGGCAGGCACACGCTATTTCGACACCGCGCCGTTCTACGGCGCAGGCTTGGCAGAAATCCGGCTCGGCCGGGAGCTGGTGAAGCACAGGCGCGATGAATACGTGCTCAGCACCAAGGTTGGACGCATCATTCTCGACGAGGTTGTCATCGGTCCGCAGGAATTTGGCGAGAAGGGCACGCTCTTCCAGTACGGCCGCAAGAACAAGATCATCTACGACTACTCTGCGGATGGCACAAAGCGCTCGATCGAGGACAGCCTGAAACGGATGGGGGTGGACCGGATCGATTTTGTCTGGATTCACGACATCGCGCCCGACTTCCACGGCGATGAATGGCTGGCGCAGTTCGAGGTCGCGCGCACCGGCGCCATGCGTGTGCTGACGAAGCTGCGCGAGGAAGGTGTCATCAAGGGCTGGGGCCTGGGCGTCAATCGCATCGAGCCAGTCGAGTTGATGCTCGGCCTGTCGGAGGCGAAGCCCCAGGGAACCTTGCTGGCGGGGCGGTACACGCTGCTCGACCATGAGCATGCCCTCCAACGCCTCATGCCCGCCGCGGAGGCGAAGGGAGTCCAGATCGTGATCGGCGGCCCTTACAGCTCGGGTGTTCTCGCTGGCGGCAGCCATTTCGAATATGCGGACGCGTCTTCCGAGATCCTCGCCAGGGTCGCGAAGATCAAGGCGCTGGCGCAACGGCACAGCGTACCGATCAAGGCGGCCGCGCTGCAGTTCTCGCTCGCGCATCCGGCAGTGGTCTCTGTCATCCCGGGCGCGAGCAAGCCCGATCGCATCAAGGAAGACCATGATGCGATGAAAGCGAAGATCCCGGACGACTTCTGGCGTGAGCTGCGGAAAGAGGGCCTGGTCGCCTCGAACGCCCCCCTTCCAATCGACCGCTGAAGAGAGGTGCTGCTGACATGGCACGGGCTGCTGCAACTATCGATCTGCCGGTTTCCGCTGACCAGGTCTGGGCGCTGATTGGTGGCTTCGGCTCGCTTCCCGATCGGCTGCCCTATATCCCGCAATCGGAGCTGAGCGAGGGCGGTCGCGTTCGCCACCTCGCAGATCCCCACGGCGCTGCGATCGTCGAGCGGTTGATCACCTTCGACCATCCCGGCCGAAGCTACAGCTATGCGATCGTCGAAGCACCTTTCCCTGTGACAGAGTACCTCTCCACGCTGCGGGTCAAGGATGCCGATGCCGGCAAGAGCTCGCGCGTCGAGTGGTCGGGCCAGTTCACGCCAAAGGACGTGAGCGACGACGAGGCGTCCACCCTGTTCCATGGCATCTATGAGGACGGCCTCAAGGCGCTCGGAAAGCGGCTCGCTTCGAAGACGTAGACAGGGAGTTCGGTCATGGCAATCAGTGAAGCCCGTCGAGAACAGATGTTCCCGACTTTGTCCCATCTGCAGATCAGCGCAGCGCACCGTTTTGCTAGCGGCGAACCACGCCGTTTCCGGGCATATGAGACCGTCTACGAGATTGGTGCGCGCAACGCCCCCTCCTGGTTGATGCTCGAGGGCTCGGCCGACGCGATCCGGCGTGGCGCGGCCGGCAGGTCGACGGTTGTCACCACCTACGGTCCCGGCCAGTTCACCGGAGAGACCAATCAGCTTTCGGGCCGTCCGACCCTCATGTCGGTTGTCGCGGGTGACGCCGGCGCGCTCGCGCTGCCCTTCGATGCACCGCATCTCCGCGCGCTGGTCATCGGATCGGCCGATGTCGGTGAGACGATCATGCGCGCCTTCATTCTCCGGCGCGTCATGCTGATCGAGGAGGGCCAGGCCGGCGGCGCAGGGTCGATCCTGATCGGACGCCGGGATGCCCCGGACATCGTCAGGCTGTCGGGATTTCTCACCCGCAACGGCTATCCCCACACGGTGATCGCCGCATGCGAGGCCGAGGGGCGCGAACTGGTCGAACGGCTCGGCGTTAACCCCGAAGATCTGCCGCTGATGATCTGCCCGAACGGCACGTTGCTCAGAAACCCGAGCAATACGGATGCGGCGTCCTGCCTCGGCATCACGCCGGATCTCGATCCGGAGACCGTCCATGACGTGGCCGTCATCGGGGCCGGACCGGCCGGTCTTGCCACGGCCGTCTACGGCGCATCCGAAGGATTGTCAGTCCTGGTCCTGGACAGCCGCGCCTTCGGCGGCCAAGCGGGCGCATCCGCCCGGATCGAGAACTATCTCGGTTTTCCAACCGGCATATCCGGACAGGCTCTGGCGGGCCGGGCCTTCAATCAGGCGGCGAAGTTCGGCGCCCAGCTTGCCATTCCGTTGACGGTCGAGCTGCTCCGCTGTCACGGAACGGATGCGGACGTCCCATTCACGCTCGAGCTCAGCAACGGCGGCACCGCGCGGGCGCGCACCATCGTGATCGCTTCGGGAGCGCGCTATCGGCAGCCCGACATTCCCAACGTCGAAGAGCTGGAAGGAGCCGGCGTCTCCTACTGGGCATCACCCATTGAGGCGCGCCTGTGTGCCGGAGAGGACGTCACCCTGGTCGGCGGAGGAAACTCGGCAGGCCAGGCCGTCGCCTATCTCGCGCCGCAGGTCCGGCACCTGCACCTGGTGGTACGCCGCCCTCTCGAGCAGACCATGTCGCGATATCTGATCGATCGGATCACGGCGCTGCCCAATGTCGAGATGCATGTGGGCAGCGAGATTGCCGGCTTGCACGGCGACCGGGCGACAGGCTTGTCCGGCGCGACATTCCGGGACAACCGGACCGGTGCGACCCGGGAGTGTGCCTCGCGCCACCTCTTCCTGTTCATCGGTGCCGATCCCAATACGCACTGGCTCGACGGCTGTGTCACGCTTGATGGAAAGGGCTTCGTTCTCACAGGGGAGCACGCTGGCGACGGCGAGCGGCTGCCGCTCGAGACCAGCTGCCCCGGCATCTTTGCAGTTGGAGATGTGCGTGCCGGCTCGACCAAGCGGGTCGCCGCCGCCGTCGGTGAGGGGGCCGCCGTCATCGCGCAGATCCATTCAGTCTTGGCGCGAAGTCAGGAGTGACCTCGAGGATTGATCCGCCTGCCGTCGCGTCCGCTTCGGGGCGCCGGCCGCGATAGCAAGATGGTTCGCACCGAAGCATCAACCGCCGTTGAGACCGGGCGGGCGGTCCGACGATCGCCCGTCGGCGTGCG
This sequence comes from Inquilinus sp. YAF38, assembly GCF_052113205.1. Taxonomy (NCBI): domain Bacteria; kingdom Pseudomonadati; phylum Pseudomonadota; class Alphaproteobacteria; order Rhodospirillales; family Rhodospirillaceae; genus Inquilinus; species Inquilinus sp. YAF38. The sequence continues at coordinate 29,185 of NZ_JBFRCU010000043.1, forward strand.
AGAGGGCAGATAGTTGCGTGCCAATCCTCTCCGCTCGATCGTATGCACATCGCGTCCTCAAGGCGGAGCTGGAACGGGTTCGCCGGACCGGCGAGCTCAATGAGGCTGTCACCGACGAATTGCCGCGTATCGTTGCCGAGTGGTGGAAGGAAAGCTTGAGCGCTCGAATGCCGATGCTTGGGGCTGCGGTTGAGGATCGGGCGGCTGAGACGATTCACGGAATCGGGAGCAAGGCCACCAACGAAGACCCTGATCGCCATCGGTGATGGCGGGCGAGAAAGCTCGCGGCCGACAGTCCCTATGTCCGCAACCGGGATGGCGCTTCGATGACCGCCTTCTGGCGCAGCCGTGCCTGCGCCGCCCGTCCGCAAACGGCTGGATCCGTCGGGTTTGGGCTGCGTCCGGTATCGGGGCGGCAGTGTGGCGGCCGGAAATGGTGCGCTCCAGCCGGCCGGATGCTTCGGCACAAGATGGATCGAAAGGCCATTGGGACTGCCTCGCTTTCGGAGCCAGCCGGGCAGCCGATCGCCCGTTATTTTTGTTACGTCAGACTTCACAAATTTTACTGATAGACTAGATAATAGTAAAGATATAAATATCGCTCTCTGCAAGGAGGACGACGTGATCGGTGAGACGACCAGGCGCTTTGCCACCAGGCTGAACTCCTTCGCCAGCGGCGCGCATGCCTATTGGCCAGGTCTGGAAGGCAAGCCCGGCACCCTTCAGCTGGCGGAGCGCGCCGCGAAGGTTCCCGGCCTGACCGACCTGGACCTGAACTTTCCGGACCACGTGACCTTCGACACGGTCCGCGAGACCGCCCGCGGATTGTCGGATCTCGGCCTGTCGGTCAACGGGCTGGCGATGCGGTACTACACCAACCCCGATTTCAAGATCGGGGCCTTCACCAACCCCGATCCGAAGGTGCGCCGCGAGGCCATCGACCTGACCAGGCGGGGCATCGACGCCGCGCGGGCGATCGGCTGCAACCTGATGACCGTCTGGCTCGGCCAGGATGGCTGGGACTATGCGTTCCAGGCCGATTACCGCCGGCTCTGGGAGATGGAGCTGGACGGCATCCGCGAGGTCGCCGAGCACGATCCGGACTGCCTGATCTCGATCGAGTACAAGCCGAACGAGCCGCGCTCCTTCAGCGTGCTGCCGGACTGCGCCACGACCTTGCTTGCGATCCGCGAGATCGGCGCGGCCAATCTCGGCGTCACCCTCGACCTCGCCCATGTGCTCTATGCCGACGAGCAGCCGGCCTTCGTCGCGGCGTTGGCCGCCCGCCATGCGCGGGTGCTCGGGGTCCATCTCAATGACGGCTACGGCAAGCGCGATGACGGGCTGATGGTCGCCAGCGTCCATCCGCAGCAGACGCTCGAGCTGCTGATGCAGGTCCGGCGCGACGGCTATGACGGCGCCATCTACTTCGACACCTTCCCGGACTTCACGGGTCTGGACCCGGTTCGTGAATGTGCGGTGAACATCAAGACGGTCGAACGCCTCTTGGCCGTGGCCGACCGGCTGGAACGGGACAACGGGCTGGTCGACGCGCTCGGGCGGCAGGACGCCGTCGCCGCCCAGGCCATCGTCAACGACGCGATCTTCGGCAACCACCGCGGCTGAACCGCGGGGGGCCCAAGCCTCCGTGTCGGCGGAGGCCGTTGAAGCACGAACCGGCGGCATCGGGCCGCCTTGCAGGGAGGAACAATCAAATGCGCAAGCTCCTGATAGCCGGCGTCATCGCCTGCGCCGCCTTCGCCACATCGACGTTCGCCGCCAGCCTGGCGCCGCTCAATTCCGACAGCGAACCCGACCGGGTCGACTGGTTCGACATGAGCGCGAAGTTCGGCCCGGTGCCGAAGCCGGCGGACGGCACGACGGCCGGTGCCGTCGCCAAGACGCTGACCAACGAGTACTGGCGCCTGCTCGGCGACGGCTACACCAAGGGCGGCGGGCGACTGGGGCTGAAGGTCGATCTGCAGGCCGCGCAGAGCGAGGGCGACCAACTGGGCCAGCTCTCGATCGCGGAGACCATGATCACCCAAGGCTACAAGGTCCTGCTGGTCTCGCCGCAGACCGACGCCAACCTGCAGCCGGCGATCGAGCAGGCGGCCGCCGCCGGCATCCCGGTGGTGAACGTGAACGACGCCGTCATCCCCTCGGCCGAGCATTACGTCGGCAACGTCCAACGCGACAACGGCGTGCGCGCCGCCCGCTGGTTCATCAAGAACCGGCCGGACGGCGGCAAGGTGGCGGTGATCGAGGGCATGGCCGGCGTCTACGCTGCGGTCCAGCGCACCGAGGGCTTCAAGTCGACCATCACCGGCGGCAGCAGCAAGTTCCAGGTCGTGGCCAGCATTCCCGGCAACTGGGACCGCCAGCTCTCCAACGACGCCGCCGCGACGCTGCTGCAGCAGCATCCGGATCTGATCGGCTTCTACTGCAACAATGACGGCATGGCGCTCGGCGTGGTCGAGGCGGTGAAGGCTGCCGGGCTGCTCGGCAAGGTGGCGGTGATCGGCACCGACGGCATTTCCGACGCCTATGCCTCGATCCGCGCCGGCGAGCTGACCGGCACCGTCGACAGCTTCCCGGTGCTGACCGGCGAGGTCGCGGTGGAGGCGGCGCTGCGCATCCTCGGCGGCCAGAAGCTGCCCCGCGTGGTAGCGACGCCGCAGGCGCTGATCACCAAGGACAATCTCGGCCGCTACTACGGCGACGGCGTCGAACTGCGCGCCGTGCTGACCGAGGACGCCAAGAGCAACTGACGAACGCTGCAGGGGCCGGCTTGGCCGGGTCCGAACGCTCCGACGAGGGTTTCATGGCACCACCCGCCCGCCTCGGCATCAGCAACTTGTCGCGCAGCTTCCCCGGCGTGAAGGCCCTCGATAGCGTGTCGTTCGAGGTCGCGGCCGGGGAGGTGCACGGGCTCCTGGGCGAGAACGGCGCCGGCAAGTCGACCCTGCTGAAGATCCTGTCCGGGGTCCAGATGGCCGAGTTCGGCGAGATCCGGATCGACGGCGCCGTGGTGGCGCCGACCTCTCCGGTCGCCGCCCGCCGCGCCGGGATCGCGATGATCCACCAGGAGCTGCAGCAGGTCCCCGAGCTGACCGTGGTGCAGACCATGTTCCTCGGCCGGCAGTTGGTGCGCGCGGGCCTCTTCGTCGACCGGGCGGCGCAGGAGGCGCGCTGCCGCACGATCCTGGCCGGGCTCGACCCCGGCATCGATCCCGCCGCCCGGATCCGCGACCTGACCGTGGCCCGGCGCCAACTGGTCGAGATCGGGCGCGCGCTGCTGGACGACGCCCGCATCATCGCCATGGACGAGCCGACCTCCAGCCTGACCCCGGCGGAATTCGAGAGGCTGGCCGAGGTGATCGCGAATCTGCGGGCGCGCGGCGTCGCCGTGATCTATGTCAGCCACAAGCTGGACGAGGTGAAGCGCGTCTGCAGCCGCGCCACCGTGCTGCGCGACGGCAGGGTGGTCGGCCGGGTCGATCTCGCCGGCACCACCATCCCGGTCTTGGTCTCGATGATGGTCGGACGCGACTTGGCGGCGGCGGAACATTCCAGCTTCGTCCAGCCGCAGACGCTGCTGTCCGTGCGCGGCTTCGGCCGCGGTGCAGCCGTGAGCGACGTCGGCTTCGACCTCCGTGCCGGGGAGGTGCTGGGCATCGCTGGCCTCGTCGGCTCCGGCCGCACCGAGCTGCTGCGCCTGATCGCGGGTGCCGACCGGCCCTCCGCGGGCAGCATGGTGCTGGATGGCAAGCCATTCCTGCCGCGCAGCCCGCGGGCGGCGATCGCTGCAGGGATCGGGCTGGTGCCGGAGGAGCGGAAGCGGGACGGCATCGTGCCGCTGCGACCGATCGCGTCCAACGTCGCGATTGCGACGCTCGGCCGCTTCACGATTGCGGGATGCATCCACCGGTCGCCGCTGCGGGCCGCGGTTACCGCCCTGGTCCAGCGCATGGCGTTGCGGCCGCTCGACATCGACCGCCCGATCCGCCTGTTCTCCGGCGGCAACCAGCAGAAGGCCATCATCGCCCGCTGGCTGGCCGCCGAGGCCCGCATCCTGCTGTTCGACGAGCCGACCCGGGGCATCGATGTCGGCGCCAAGGCGGAGATCTATGGACTGATCGAGCAGTTCGCCCGCGAGGGCCGCGCCGTCATCGTCGTCTCCTCCGATATGATGGAAATCCTGCGCGTCTCCGACCGCGTGCTGGTCATGCGCGCAGGGGCGGCGGCCGCCATGCTCGACCGCGCCGAGCTGTCCGAAGAGGCGATCATGCGGCACGCGGTGCCGGTCTCCGCAGCAGCCCTGAAAGAGGAAGCCGCCTGATGTCCGCCGTTCCGGAAGCCGACACCGGGCCCCGCCCCGCCCTGCGCGCGCTGCCGAGCCTGCGCGACGCCGGCACGCTGATCGGGCTGGCGCTCATCGTGGTCGTGTTCGCCTCCCTGGCGCCCAGCTTCCTGACTGAGCGCAACCTGATCAACATCCTGCAGCAATCCAGCATCAACGCCTGCATAGCCATCGGCATGACCCTGGTCATCATCCAGGGCGGGATCGACCTGTCGGTCGGGCCGGTGGCGGCACTGTCGGCCGTACTGTCGACGTCGCTGCTGGTCGCCGGCTATCCGGTCCCGATGGCGATTGCGGCCGGGCTGTTGATCGGCGCCGGCTGTGGCCTGGTCAACGGGTTGCTGGTTGCCTATGGCGGGCTGCAGCCCTTCATCGTGACGCTGGGCACGCTCAGCCTGTTCCGGGCGCTGGCGCTGATCTACACCGGCGGCAATCCGGTCCTCGGCGTGCCGGCGGAGTTCCGCGCCATCTTCAACGGCACGGTGCTGGCATCCCGACGCCGGTCGTCATCGTCGCCGCGATCGCCGCCGCGGCCGGGCTGATGCTGCGCAAGACGCCGCTCGGCGAGTACCTCCTCGCCGTCGGCGGCAACGAGGAGGCCGCCTACATCGCCGGCGTCCCGATCCGCGCCACCAAGATCGCGGCCTATGTCGTCTCCGCGGTTCTGGCCGCGCTCGCCTCCCTGATCCTGGTCGGCCGGCTCGGCGCCGCCGAGCCGATCCTCGGCAATCTGTGGGAGCTCGACGCCATCGCCGCCGCGGCGATCGGTGGGGCGTCGCTGATGGGCGGGAAGGGATCGATCTTCGGCACCATCCTGGGCGCGGTCATTCTCGGGGCCATGCGCAACGGCCTGACGCTGTTGAACGTCCAGGCGTTCTATCAACTCCTCGCCACCGGACTTATCATCATCCTGGCCATGCTGATCGATCGCGCCGCACGGGGAGCCGGATGAACTTCGACGCCAGGGATCCTCGGGCCGTAGGCCCGATGATCCGGATGATCCTGCCGACGCTGACGCCGCTCGAGGCCAAGGTCACGCGAGCGCTGCTCGACTGGAAGTCGCTCGACCTCGGCACGACGCTGAAGCAGGTCGCCGAGGCCACCGGCGTCTCCGACGCGATGATCGTCAAGATCTGCAAGAAGCTCGGCTTCGCCGGCTTCCGCGAGCTGCGGGTCGGCCTGGTCGATTACAACCGCCTGCCGACGACGGAGATGCACCAGGAGGTGTCAGTCGACGACAGCCCCTCCGAGATCATCGACAAGGTGTTCCGCACGGCAATCCAGGCGCTGGAGGAGACGCTGGCGATCCTGGACCGCGACGCCTTCGTCCGTGCCGTCGAGTTCCTGCACCGGGCGCGGATCCGCGACTTCTACGGCGTCGGCGGCTCGGCCCAGATCGCCCGCGACGTCGCGCACAAGTTCCTGCGCATCGGCATCAGGGCCAATGTCTTCGACGACGCCCACATGATGCTGATGTCGGCCTCGGTCCTCGGGCCCGACGACGTGGTCGTCGCCTTCTCGCATTCCGGCCGCTCGGCTGTCGTGCTCGAGGCGGTGCAGCAAGCTCGCCGCCGCGGCGCTCGGGTGATCGCCGTCACCAACTATCCCGCGTCCCCGCTGGTCGATCTCGCCGATGCCGTCCTCCTGTCCACGGCGCGCGGATCGCCGCTGCTGGGTGAGAACGCCGCGGCGCGCATCGCGCAGCTGAACATTCTCGATGCCGTGTTCGTGGCGCTGGCGCAGCGCGATTACGACACGGCCGAGAGAAACCTCGCCGCGACCATGGCGTCGGTGAAAGACAAGCGCCGCTGAGGAGGATTCGTGCCCGAGCCCAAGGTCATCGTCGTCGGCAGCCTGCATTACGACATCATGGTCAGCGCCCCCGACCGGCCGCGCCGGGGCGAGACTGTGCTCGGCGACGCGTGGTGGCCGAAATGCGGGGGCAAGGGCGGAAATCAGGCGGTCGAGGCGGCGCTGGCCGGCGTCAGGGCCGTCATGGTCGGTGCGGTCGGCGACGACGCTTTCGGCGCGGCGCTGCTCGCCCATCTGCACAGGGCGGGGGTCGAGGCCGGTGCCGTCGCGGTGGTGCCGGGAGCGGCCTCGGGCATGAGCGTCGCCGTTCTCGATGCCGCCGGCGATTACGGCGCGGTTGTCGTCTCCGGGGTGAATCGCGCCATCCGTTTGACTGACGAGGCGGCGTCGGACTGGCAGCCGGGGGACTGGCTGGTGCTGCAGAACGAGGTGCCCGCCGCGGTAAACCTCGATGCCGCGCGCCTGGCCCACCGGCGCGGTCTGCACGTCCTGCTCAACGCCGCACCGGTGCTGTCGCTGGAAACGGAACTGGCCGCCATGATCGACATTCTGGTCGTGAACGCGATCGAGGCCGAGATGCTGAGCGGGGTGGCGGTCTTGGATCTTGAGACCGCCAGCATTGCCGCCGGCCGCCTGCGCAGCACGGTCGGCACCGTGGTCGTTACTGCCGGAGGCGCCGGCGTCGCCTATGCCGCGCCGGACGGAAGCGGCCGGGTTGCGGCCGTTCCGGCCATGGTGCGGTCGACCCATGGCGCCGGCGACTGCTTCATCGGCGTGCTCGCCGCCGCCCTGGCCAGCGGCCTGCTGCTGGAGGATGCCATCCGGCGCGGGAATGCCGCCGCCGGCCGCCTGGTGTCGCTCGGAGACGAGGAGCGGGACGCCCGCTTTGTCGCGGCTGGTCCGCGGCGAGGGGTGTAGCGACTTCCAGATCAGCCTGGTGAAGGGCGACCCGGAAACGTCCGCTTCCAAGACGAGTCCGATTCTGGCGCACTTCAGCCGCCGGCAGATCAACGTGGTCGGACCGATCGGCTGGGATTCTGCGAAGCGGCGCGGCAGGTTTGCCCTTGTATCAGACTAGCGTCCCATTCGTAGATGCCGGTGCCTGAGTGGCTAAGCCTGCGCCGAGTAGCCGCCGTCCACCGGAATGGCGGCGCCGGTGACGAAATCCGAGGCGCGGCTGGACAGGAACACCGCGGTGCCCGCCATGTCGTCCGGAACGCCCCAGCGCCCGGCCGGGGTGCGCGTCACCACCCGCTCGTGCAGGTCGGGCACCTCGACCTTGCCCTGCTGCGTCAGCTCGGTGTCGATCCAGCCGGGCAGGATGGCGTTGACCTGGATGCCGTGCTGCGCCCAGGCGGTGGCGCAGGCCTTGGTGAACTGCACCACGCCCCCCTTGCTGGCGCTGTAGGGCGCGGCGAAGGAGGCGCCGAAGATCGAGGTCATCGACCCGATGTTGACGATCTTGCCGGCGCCCTGCCGCCGCATCGCCGGGAACACCGCCATGGTGGCCAGGAAGGCGCTGGTCAGGTTGGCATCGATCAGGGCCCGCCACTCCTCCAGCGAATAGGCCTCGGGCGCCTTGCGCCAGTTGGTGCCGGCGTTGTTGACCAGGATGTCGATCCGGCCGTGGCGCTGCAGCGCCGCCTCGGCGAAGGCCCGGCACTCCGCCTCCACAGTCACGTCGGCGGCGGCGCCGGAGGCCCGGCCGCCCAGTGCCTCGATCTCGGCCACTGCGCGTTCGGTCTTGGCGGCGTCGCGGCCGACCAGCAGCAGCGCGGCGCCGGCCCGGGCCAGGCCGCGGGCGATGCCCAGGCCGATGCCGCCATTGCCGCCAGTGACGATGGCGACCTTACCGGTCAGGTCGAACATGGAAGCTCCTGGGCGTCGTCGGTGGGGAGAGGGGAAGGGCGGTCAGGCCTTCGGGGCAGGGCGCGCCTGCTCATCGAGCATCCGCTGCTTGATGATCTCGCGCAGGGTCTGCGCCAGGTTCGGCGTGGCGCTGGAGCACATCACCATGATCACGCAAGGCGCGTCGCCGACCGCCAGGTAGCCGTGCTTCATGGTGCTGTCGAGATAGACGCTGTCGCCCGGCTCCAGCTCGATCGGCTCGTAATAGTCGCTGTAGAGCCGCATCCGGCCCTGCAGCACCTCGACGAACTCCTCGCCGACATGGGAGCTCAGGCCCCCCATCTGCTCCGGCTCGGTGGCGCGCACCTCGATCCGGATCGGGATGATCCGCTTGTGGGCCACGTCGGAACACAGATAGGTGTAGCTGTAGAACTCGGTGTCCAGCCGCTGGCCCTCATGCTGGCGGCTGACGCTGCGGCGGGCCACCACCACGGCCGGCTTGCTGGCCTCGCCGGGCGCGAACAGGTCGGCGATCTCCACCCCCAGGCCGYGGGCCAGTTGCAGGATCTTGTCATAGGTCGGGGACAAGAGGCCGTTCTCGATCTTCGACAGGGTCGAGGCGGAGATGCCGGTCATCGTGGCGACATCGGCCAGGGTCCAGCCGTGATGGGCGCGGCGCTCGCGCAGCACCCGGCCCAGCGGCGGCAGGTCGTCGGTCATGGATTGAGCTCGGTCATCCGGCGCAGCGGCCCTCCAGGCATCCGGGCGGCTCATCGGCGCGCCGCCATGCTGTCCTTCAACGACAACGCGCCCAGCACCGCAAGCGTCATCGTCGCCAGCAGCACCAGGGCGACCAGCGCGTTCACCTCCGGCGTGAAGCCGACGCGCATCATCGCCCACAGCCGGATCGGCAATGTGGCGTCGCCGCCGACCAGGAAGAAGGTCACCAGGGTTTCGTCGAAGGACAGGGTGAAGGCCAGCAAGGCGCCGGTGACGATGGCCGAGCGCAGCTGCGGCAGCACCACGAACAGGAAGGTCTGCAGCCCAGTGGCGCCGAGGTCCAGCGAGGCCTCGATCTGGCTGGTCTCCAGGCTGTCGAGCCGGACCGAGACCATGCGGTAGAGGATCGCCAGCACCAGCACCGTGTGCCCGATGGTGACGGTGACCAGGCTGCGCTCGATGCCCAGCTCGCGGAACGCCACCAGCAGCGAGATGCCGGTGATGATGCCGGGCAGCACGAAGGGCAGGAAGATCACGAATTCGACGAAGGGCCGGCCGCGCCGGGTCCCGGTCTTCATGTACCAGGCCAGGCCCAGCGCCAGGACCAGCGCCAGCAGCACGGCGGCCGCGGCCACCACCAGGGTGTGGCCCAGGGCCGCCAGCATCTCCGGATTGTCGGTCAGGCCGGCATACCAGTGCAGGCTGAAGCTGGACCAGTCGATCGACTGGCCCTTGAGGTCGAAGAAGCTGGTGGTCACCACCGCCAGGGCCGGGCCGTACAGCGCGGCGAAGACCAGGGCGGCGACCAGCCACAGGGCGGTGATGACGATGCGTTCCGGCGCGGTCATTTCACCCTCGCATGGCGGGAGACGAGCGCGGCCAAGCCGATCACCGCGGCCACGGCCAGCAGCAGCACCACGGCCAGGGCGGCGCCGAAGGGCCAGTTGAAAGCCATGCCGAACTGGCTCCAGATCGCGCGGCCGAAGGTGAAGCCCTGGTTGCCGCCGACCATCTGCGGCGTCAGGAAGTCGCCCAGCGCCAGCACCATCACGAACAGCCCGCCGACGATCGACCCGGGGAGGCTCAGCGGCAGCACCACGGTGCGGAAGGTCTGGCCCGGCCGGGCGCCGAGATCGGCCGAGGCGGCGGCCAGCGACGGCGGGATCCGCTCCAGCGACAGGAAGATCGGCAGGATGGCGTAGGGCAGGTAGATCACCGCCATGGTGATCATCACGGCGGTCTGGTTGAAGATGAACAGCTTGCTCGGCGCGTCGATGATGCCGGTCGAGACCAGGGCCCAGTTCAGGAAGCCGTTATAGCCCAGGATGCCGCGCATGGCGTAGATCTTGACGATGTAGTTCATCGCCAGCGGGATCACGCTGAACAGCAGCATGAAGTAGCGGATCCGCCCCTCCAGCCGCCAGATCAGATAGGCGATGATGTAGCCGAAGACGAGGCCGATCGCGGCAACGATGCCGGCCAGCTGCAGCGTGCCGAGGAACACCCGGATGTAGCTGGGCTGGGCCAGGAAGGCGGCGTAGTTGGCCAGGGTGAAGTCATGTACCACCCGGCCGTCCGCCATCGACCAGAAGCCGGTCAGCAGGAAGGCGGCCAGCGGCGCCAGGATCAGCGCCGTCGGCAGGCCGTAGACGGCGAGCCGCGGCAGCCAGCGGCCCAAGGCGCGGGCGGCGGGCGACCCGGCGCCGAGGCGCTGGGCCGGGTCCACGGGCAAGGTGTCGGCCATGGCCATCCTCACGCCCCCAGCACGCTGACATCGGCGTCGGACCAGAACACCGAGATCGGGTCGCCGACATCGGCGCGGCCGTCGAACTCCGGCGTCGGCAGGCGGATCTTGATGGTGGAGCCGGTGCCGCCCAGCCGCACCACGATCTGGGTGGTGGCGCCGAGGAAGGTCAGGCTTTCCACCGCGCCCTCGGCCGACCGCCGCTCCGCGCCCGGCCGCAGGCTGAGGCTCTCCGGCCGGATGGCGATGGCGGACGGGCTTCCGGCCGGCGTGACGGCGTGCCGGCCCAGCGGGCTGTCGACCGCCGCGGCCCCGGCGGCGCTGGCCGGCAGCAGATTGTTCTCGCCGAAGAACCGGGCGACGAACTCGCTGCGCGGCCGGTAGTAGATCTCCTTCGGCGTGCCGACCTGCTCGACCCGGCCATGGTCCATCACCACGATCCGGTCGGACATGGCGATCGCCTCTTCCTGGTCGTGGGTGATGAAGACGAAGGTGGTGCGGATGCGGCGCTGCAGGTCCTTCAGGAACTCCTGCATCGACCGGCGCAGCCCGGCATCCAGCGCCGCCAGCGGCTCGTCCAGCAGCACCACGCGGGGCTCGCAGATGATGGCGCGGGCCAGGGCCACGCGCTGGCGCTGGCCGCCGCTCAACTCGCCGGGATGGCGGCCGGCCTTGTCGGCCAAGCCGACCACGGCCAGCGCCTCGGCCACCCGCTTCTCGACCTCGGTCCGGGGCCGGCGCCGCATCCGCAGGCCATAGCCGACATTGCGGGCCACGGTCATGTGCGGGAACAGCGCGTAGTCCTGGAACACCGTGTTGAACGGCCGCCGGAAGATCGGCGTGTCGGTGATGTCGGTCCCGTCCAGCAGAATCCGGCCGGTGCTCGGGGCGGTGAAGCCGCCGAGCATCCGCAGGATCGTGGTCTTGCCGGAGCCGGAGGGGCCGAGGATGGTCAGGAACTCGCCGTCGCCGATCTCCAGGTCGAAGGGCTGCAGCACGGTGACCGCGCCGTAGGATTTGCCGATGCCGGCAAGGCGAATGAGGCTTCGGAATGTCATGACGGCCCTCGGCCTGGCGCTCAGTTGGCGGGTGTGGCCTTGATCTCGTTCCACAGGTCGATGCGCCTGGAGAAGCTCTCCGGCGCCTGCAGGAACACCAGCCTGTCGGCATAGGTCAGGCCGATCGCCTGGTTGGCGCCGGCGTCGGTGGTGTTGCCGTAGCCGGTCTTCTCGCTGATGTAGGTGCCGACCTTCTTATCCAGCATGGTATCGATCCAGGCCTGGGCCAAAGCGGTGTCGCGCGCGCCGGCGCTGATCGCCCAGCAGTCGATCCAGCCGATCGCCCCTTCCTTCGGGATGGTCAGCGCCGCGTCGATGCCCTTCTTCTGCAGCTGCGGCACCTGCGGCTCGCCCATCGACATCATCAGGTCGATGCCGCCCTGGGCGAAGATGCTGACGCCGTCGTCGAAGCCGGCATAGTAGGACAGCACGGTGCGCTTCTGGTCGATCAGCTTGGCCTTGATCGCGGCGAACTGGTCGTCGGTCAGGTTGAACGGGTCTTTTATGCCCAGCGCCAGCGCGGTGGTGACGATGGCGTTGTTGGCGTCGTCCATCGCCAGCACCCGGCCAGCATATTTGTCGTCCCACAGCACCGACCAGCTGTCCGGCGGGGTGGGGAAGGCCTTCTTGTCGTAGATCAGCGGGATCGACCCCCAGGCAAAGGGCACGGCATAGGTCTTGCCGTCGAACACGATGGCCGAGACGTCGCGGAACGCCGGCAGCAGGTTGGCGGCGTTCGGGATCTTCGACAGGTCCACCGGCTGGACCAGCTTCTCCTGCACCAGCCGCTTGTAGGACGAGGTCTCGATGGCGATGACGTCGTAATCCTCGCCCTTGCTGGCGGTCATCTTGGCGAAGATCTCGTCGACACTGCCGGTGTAGCTGATCTTGGCCTTGGCGCCGGTCCTCTCCTCGAACGCCTTGACCCAGGGCTCGTCGGCATAGCCCTCCCAGGTCAGCACCCGCAGTTCCTTCTCTGCCGCCGCGGCGGGCAGGGCCGAACTCAGCGCCGCCAGGATGCAGGCGCCCATGACGAACTCACGCCGTCTCACCATCTCAGCCTCCTGTTATCTCTATGTTCTTGTCGGTTCAGACCACGGGTCCGCCCAGGGGGCGGTCCGGGTCGGCATAGTCGACCGGCGTGCGGTGCCAGCCGGCTGCGTGCTTGTCCCAATACAGCGCCTTCAGCCGGGCGCTGACCGGGCCCGGCCGGTCGTTGCCCATGACATGGCCGTCGACGCGCGACACCGGCATGACGCCGCCGGCGGTGGTGGTGCAGAACATCTCGTCGGCCTGCAGCAGATCCTCGTGCCGTAGCGGCGCGATCCGGGCCGGCACGCCGATCTCTTCGCACAGCTCGATCACCGACCGGCGGGTGATGCCCTCCAGCGACCCGCGGTCCGGCGTCAGCACCTGGCCGTCGCGGACCACGAAGACGTTGAAGCCCGGCCCCTCGGTGACGAAGCCCTCCGCATCCAGCAGCACGGCGGTGTCGGCGCCGCGGTCATGCGCCTCCAGCAGGCCGCGGGTCAGGTCGCCCCACTGGTAGTTCTTGATCGTCGGGTCGACCGAGGCGCTGGCGACGCGCGGGGTGGAGGCGACATGCAGATGCGCCCCGCGCTCCTGCACCGCGTGCGGGATCACATCGATCCAGGGGATGGCATAGGCGACGAAGGCGTTGTCGCAATCGGCCGGCCGGCGCGACCCGAAGATGCGCGGACGGCCGCGGGTGCAGATCATCGCCACATAGGCGTCGCGCAGCCCGGTCAGGGCGACGCAGCGGGCCAGGATCGCTGCGATCTCCGCCCGGTCGTGCGGCGGCGCCAGCCGCATCCCGGCCAGCGACCGCTCGAACCGGTCGAGATGGTCGCCCAGACGGAAGAAGCCGCCGTCGCGCACATGCACCACGTCATAGGTGACGTCGGACCGGGTGAAGCCCCAGTCCAGCACCGAGATCTTGGCCTCGGCGATCGGCACATAGGCGCCGCCGACAAAGGCCGCCCCGGCCGAGTAGTCCTGCTGGCTCGCGGTCATGCGCCGTCCCCGTCTGCGCGGCCCTTCGGCCGGTCCCGTGTTGTCCGGATTGGCCTGCAGGATGCGCAACGAATCTCTCATTGGCAATAGAAATTTCGTATACGAATTTTATATTGATCTTTGGAAATCGGCGACACATCCTCTGCCACAGCTGCCAAGCCCCCGCGAAGGGCCGGCGTCAGACGACCGAACAGGGATGCACAATGGTTTCAGCGACGGACATGGCCGGGCTCGGCCCGACGCGCCTCAAGGTCACGCGGCTCGGCCTCGGCACCGCGCCGCTCGGCGGGCTCTACGCGCCGGTGGAGGAGGGGCAGGCCGAAACCACGATCGCCCGGGCCTGGGACCTGGGCCTGCGCTTCTTCGACACCGCGCCGCAATACGGCAACGGCCTGTCGGAGCGGCGGCTGGGCCGGTTCCTGGGCGGCAAGCCGCGCGACAGCTACGTGCTGGCGACCAAGGTCGGCCGCCTGCTGCGCGTGCCGCCGCAGCCCGAGGCGCAGGAGGATGCGTTCTACAAGGGCACCCCGCCGGAGCGGCCGGTCTTCGACTTCTCCTATGACGGGGTGATGCGGTCGCTGGAGGAGAGCCTGGAGCGGCTGGGGCTGGACCGGGTCGATGTGCTGCACATCCACGACCCGGACGACCATTACGACGCCGCCGTCTCCGGCGCCTATCGCGCCCTCGACCGGCTGCGCGCCGACGGGGTGATCGGCGCGGTCGGCGCCGGCATGAACCAGGCCGAGATGCTGGCCCGCTTCGCCCGCGACGGCGTGTTCGACTGCTTCCTGCTGGCCGGCCGCTACACGCTGCTGGAGCAGAACTCGCTCGACGACTTCATGCCGCTGTGCGAGGCACGCGGCGTCGGCGTGATCATCGGCGGCGTCTACAACAGCGGCATCCTGGCCAACCCGAATGCCGGCGCCAAGTTCAATTACCAGGACGCGGACCCGGCGCTGATCGCCCGGGCCCAGGCGCTGGACGTGGTGTGCCGGCGCCACGGCGTGCCGCTGAAGGCCGCGGCGATCCAGTTCCCGACGGCGCATCCGGCCGTCGCCTCGATCCTGACCGGCGCCCGCACGCCGGCGGAGCTGGAGGAGAATGAGGCGCTTTTCCGCCACCCGATCCCGGCCGGTCTGTGGGCCGAGCTGCGCGCCGAGGGGCTGATCGCCCGGGCGGCGCCGACCCCGTGATTCCCATCCTGCCTCGCCATCACCGATACGAAGGACCCGCGCCATGCTGATCGGTATCGACCCCATCCTCGGCCCCGACATCTTGCACGGCCTGCGGGCGATGGGGCATGGCGACGAGGTCGTCATCGCCGATGGCAGCTTCCCGGCCGAGACCATGGCCCGACGCCTGGTGCGGATGGAGGCGGCCGACCTGCGGCGCATGCTCGGCGCCGTGCTCAGCGTGCTGCCGATCGACGAGTCCGAGCCCGACCCGGTGATGGGGATGGAGGTGATCGGCAACCCGGCCGAGGTGATGCCGGCGCACACCTTGATCCGCGAGGCGCTCGGCCGGGTGGCCGGCAACCATCGGCTGACGCTGCTGGAGCGCTTCGCCTTCTACGATCGGGCGAAGCAGGCCTCGCTGGTGATCGCCACCGGCGAGCGGCTCTTCTACGGCAATGTCATCATCCGCAAGGGCACCGTGGCGGCATAGGCACGCAAGCCCAAGCGTGATGAACTTGGCATCCTGACAGGGTCAGGCGGCATTTGGCATTGCAGCGGGGTCGCTTCGTGCCGAACTGCCTCGTCAGGAGCGCGGCAGTCCTTCGCGTCGGCACCCCGGCCGCGCTGGTCGCCGCCTATAAGCCGATGCGCAGCACGATCTTACCACCCGGATGCGGTCGGGTGCCGTCCAGCATCTCATGCGCGGCCCGCGCCTCGGCCAGCGGCAGGACCGTGCCGATCCGGGTGAGCAACTCCCCGGCGTCGACCATGGCGGCGATCCGCTCGAGATCCGCGGTGTTCACCTGCACCAGGAAGAAGCCCGCCGTCACGCCGCGGTGCGCGGCCTCCTCCTGATCCGGCTGCGACACCGCCGAGACCAGGACACCGCCGCGCTTGAGCACAGCGAAGGAGCCGGCCTGCGCCTCGCCGCCGACGAGGTCGACCACGGCATCGACCGCCGTGACCCGGTCCTCGAGCCGCTCGTTGCGGTCCACCGCCTCATCGGCCCCCAGGCTGCGGACGTAATCGAGGTCGCCGGCGCTGGCGGTGGCGATCACCCGCGCCCCGGCGCGGTGGGCGATCTGCACCGCATAGGCGCCGACACTGCCGGCGCCGCCGAGGACGAGCACGGTCTGGCCGCGGCCGATCCGGGCCTGCCCGAACAGCGCCTGCCAGGCGGTGACCGCCACCACCGGCAGCGAGGCGGCGTCGACATGGCCGATCCGGGCGGGCTTGCGGGCGATCATGCCGGCCGCGGCGACGGCGTATTCGGCATAGGCGTCGGTGAAGCGGGCGTTGGTCACGCCGAACACCTCGTCGCCCGGGGCGAAGCCGGTGACGCCGGGGCCGACCGCCGCGACGGTGCCGGACAGGTCCGAGCCGAGGGTCAGCGGCAGAGGTTGCGGCAACACGCTCTTGCCGGCCCGGATCCAGCCGTCCCAGGGGCCGACGCCGGCCGCGGCGACGCGAATCAGCACTTCGCCTTCGCCCGGCTCGGGCAGGTCGATGTCCTCGAGGAGGATCGCTTCCGGCGGGCCGAAGCGGTGGACTCGCGCGGCCTTGATGGTGCGGGGCAGCGAGGCGGGGGACGCGGTGGAGGTCATCGGACGATTCYCTGATGGCGCGGCGATGCTCATGTGAGCGTACTCCTGGACAGACGGGCTAGTTGAGGGGGCTCGTCAGGGCCTTGTCGCCGGTATCGACGACGAACACCGCCAGCAGTTTCGCGGGCTCGGTGGCACTCGCATTCCGGCTGACGAGGTGGCTGGCCCCGGGCGGCTCATAGAAGCTCTCGCCCGCGCGGTAGACCTGCCTGGGCCCGTCATTCACCTGCGATTCGATCGCGCCCGAGACGACATAGCCGTAGATGAACGCCGATTTCGCATGGGTGTGCGGGGACGACGCCGCGCCCGGCGGATAGTCGACGACGACGGCGATCAGCGACTTGCCCGGGATGTTGGGGATCGCATGCTCGAAATTCGGGCTGACGGTCTCTCCCGGGCCATGGGCCGCGGCCGGTGCTGCAATGGCGACGAAAATGGCGGCGATGAGGGATCTGACGATCATGGCGGCTGTTCTCCTTCGCCGCTGAATTGACCCTTCGATGGTTCAAAGATAAGCACCAGGAATCGATAAAACTCGTGTACCAAGGGGCATGACCAAGCTTCTGCCGCTGGACCTCGACCGGTCCGCCAAGGCGCCATTGGCCGAGCAGATCCGCAACGGCATCGGCGCCGCGATCGAGAACGGCGCGCTGGCGCCGGGGGCACGCCTGCCCTCCTGGGTCGACCTCGCGGCGCAGCTCGGCGTCGCCCGGGGCACGGTGCGGTCGGCCTACGAGAAGCTGACCGCGGCCCAGCTGATCGTCGCTTCCCGCGCCGCCGGGACCCATGTGGCGGATCGGCCGCCCCTGGCCGTTCGCCAGGAAGCGCCGCCCGACCCCGGGTCGTTCATGGAGATGTACCGGGAGCTGACCGCCGGGCCGGCGATCTTCCAGATGGGCGTGCCGGCCCGGTCGACCTTTCCCGCCAAGCTGTTCGCCCGGATCCGCTCACAGGCCGTCCGTGCGGAATCGGGCGCGCCGGCCCTGTATCCCGATCCGCGGGGAGAGTCGGAGCTGCGGCGGGAGATCGCCGCCTATCTTGCCATCGCGCGCGGGGTCGAATGCTCGCCCACACAGGTCATCATCACCGGCGGCTTCGGCGGCGGCCTCGGCCTGGCGCTCCGGGTGCTCGGCGTCGAGGGGCGGAGGGCCTGGATGGAGGAGCCCGGTTTCTTCTTCACCCGGCGCGGCCTGGAGCTCGCGCGATTGGCGCTGGTTCCGGTCCCGGTCGATGACGACGGCATCGACGTCGACCACGGACTGCGGCACGCCCCGGATGCGGCGCTGGCCGTCGTGACCCCGGGCCAGCAGGCGCCGCTCGGGTCGACGCTGTCGCTGGCCAGGCGCCTGCGCCTGCTCGACTGGGCCGCCCAGGCAGGCGCCTGGATCATCGAGGACGATTATCTGAGCGAGCTGCAGCTGAAGGGGCGGGCGACGCCGGCGCTCGCCGCGCTCGACCGCGCCGGGCGGGTCATCCATATCGGCTCGTTCAGCAAGACCATCAGCCCGACGCTGCGCCTGGGCTTTCTGGTCGCGCCCGCGCCGCTGGCGTCCCGGTTTGCCGAAGCCGCCGCGTGCCTGGCCCCGGCGCCCGGGCCGTCGCTGCAGCTCGCGACCGCGGCGTTCATGCGGGACGGGCACTACATGCGGCATCTCCGCCGCACCAAGCGCGCCTACTCCGCACAGCGGGACGCGTTGCTGACATGCCTGCAGCCGCACACCGACAGCATCACGGTCGCCGGGCTGGCCGCGCTGATGCGGCTTCCGGACGGCGCACCGGACCTGGCCATCGCCCGCGAGGCGCAGGCCTTCGGGCTGGCGCCGGTCCCGCTGTCGCTCTGGTACTCGTCGCCGGCTTCCGCGCGATCCGGATTGCTGCTGGGCATCGCGACGGCGCCGCAGAAGCAGCTCGAGAGGTCGTGCGACCAGCTGCGCCAGGTCATCGCGCGCTTTGCGTGACGGAGCCCGGGCGCCGGCGAGGCCGGTGCAGAGAGCCGTCACCCGATGGTGCAGCCGGAAACGCCGGTCTTGGTGCTGTTCCGGGCGGAGGGCGATGCGCATCTCTCCGCCACGATCATCAGCCGGGGCCGCGCGGTCGCGCATCGGAGGCTCCGGCAACGGAGGACGAATTGGCGACAGCGACCCCCATTGCCGGCATTGGGATTCCCGACAGCAGACTGGCGCGCGAGGCGACGCAGCTTGTCCGCGACACCGAGAGCGACCTGCTGTTCCACCATTCCACCCGGGTCTATTTCTGGGGGGCCTTGGTCGGGACGCGGAAGGGCTTGGCGTTCGATCCTGAGCTGCTCTACGTCGCGGCCATGTTCCACGACATCGGCCTGACGCCGCGCTATCGGGACAGCCAGCTTCGCTTCGAAGTGGACGGCGCGAATGCCGCGCGCGACTTTCTGCGAGGCCACGGCATCTCCGAGCCCGACATCGAGAGGGTCTGGGCCGCCGTCGCCCTACACACCACACCGGGCATCCCGGAGCACATGCATCCGGAGATCGCCCTGGTGCAGGCAGGCGCGGCGATGGATGTCGTGGGCCGCGGCTATCACGAGCTTGCGGAGGAGCAGCGCGAGGCTGTGATGGCCGCCCATCCCCGCGGCCGCGGGTTCAAGCACGAGATGATCGAGGCGTTCTACCAGGGGATGAAGCATCGGCCCGACAGCACGTTCGGCACCTTCAACGACGACATTCTCGCGTTCAAGGACCCGACCTTCCGGCGGGGCGAT
Organism: Inquilinus sp. YAF38; assembly: GCF_052113205.1. Lineage (NCBI taxonomy): Bacteria > Pseudomonadati > Pseudomonadota > Alphaproteobacteria > Rhodospirillales > Rhodospirillaceae > Inquilinus > Inquilinus sp. YAF38. The sequence continues at coordinate 48,280 of NZ_JBFRCU010000043.1, forward strand.
CTCTGCAGCATCATCCTGGGTTCGCACTGATCGCTAGACCGGCTGTTCTGTGGCCGGCCCGGTGGCACATCCGCCGCCGCCTCATGCCAGACAGCAGCTTCACCGAGCGCCTGGCTGCGACGGTCACGCCCGCTGCATCAGGTTGGCCATCAGCCGGAAGGCGCCGGGCACCAGCCGATCCAGCTGGTGATGCAGGGCCAGGGCGGCATGAGTGTGACGCCCCCGCCCGAAGCGGCCCGACAGCAGTCCGCCTTCCAGCGGTGCCTCGCCCGGATCGGCCATGGCGAGCAGCGCCTCGTAAGCGGGGTCCCACCCGCTGGCGAAATACAGCCCGCGCTCCTTCTCCCAGCCGGCCCAGTCCGCCTCCCCGATCGGATTGGGACCGGTCAGCAGCGGGTGATCCGGTCGCAGCACCCGGACCGGGGCTCCCGGATCGGTCACCCGCCAGCGATAGGAGGGGTGGCCGATGGTCAAGGGCGCCAACGGCGTCGACTGCGGAGTCCAGGCGTCGATCGGGCGATGATACAACGTGACGAGGTGGCCGCCGTCCCGGACCCAGCGATGCAGGCGCGCGGTCGCGGCGGCCAGGTCCGGCCGGGTGCGGAACGCGAAGACGCCGACCAGGATGGTGTCCCAGGCGCCGAGGTCGCCGCCCGTCAGGGTTGCGGCATCGAGCGGGTCGACGACAAGGCCGACTTGGCGCAGCCAGGCATCGGCGCGGTCGCTGCCGCCGCCGACCACACCGACGCGAACATCGTCCGGCAGCCCGACCTCGAGCGTGCGCAGCCGCAGGATCGCCGGGGCCGCGCGAACCACTGCCCCATGATGGGGGTGGTTCATGCGCCGGACGCTCCAGCCCGGCTGGCCGTCGACGGTGATAACGGCCTCGTGAAGGCCGGCAGTGACGGGCGGGGTCAGAACCGCCTCGATCGATGCGACTCCGGCATTCCCGGGCACAGCGATCGAAACGGCCGCCGACGTCTCCCAGCCCCTAGGTGCCATGACGCCGACCCTCCGCTGCGCCGCTGCCGTCCCGCGAAGGCTCTGCAGCGTCAGGCCCAGGGATCGTGGGGCCGACGGCCGGGCCAGGTTGACGACGATGGCATCGGATGCCGGGGACACGGCGGCGGCGGGCAGGACCCGGACCGGCTCGTCGAGATCGATGATCGCCGTCGCCCGGACCCCGGCCAGGGTGAAGGCGATCTCGACCGAGACCAGGCCATTGCCGCCCAGCGGATCGAAGCCCGGCGCGAAGGGCAGGGTGATCGGGGCGTCGTCGGGAACGCGGATCCGGAATTGGCCCGCTGCACTGCCGGTCTCCCAGGCCCAGCCGCTCGGGAGCTGCGGCGACGTCACAATCTCCGTGGCGCCTGTCTCGGCGGCATGCAGTGCCGTGATGCCGACAGTCCCGCCGGGCTCGATCTCGACAGGCTCGGCAAAGGCGCGAGCATCCAGCCCTGACGTCACGAACAGGACCTGTCCGAGCTCGCGTTCCTTGCGACGCAGCCGATGGTCCAGGACGGACGCGGCGTGTTCGGGGCGGGATGCCAGGGCCGCGCGGGTCGCGGTCAGGGCCTGGGCCGCCGCCGCAGCGACGGCATCGCTGTCCGGCCAGGCAGCGATGGCCCGGTCGATCGCGGCCTGGGCGGTCCGCAGCCATGTCTTGCACGCGATGTCGTCGACGGCGTCGGCCAGGGCAGCGACCGTGGCGGGCAGCCCATCCACGATGGAAGCCTCCGCCGCCGGCATTCCGGGCACGGCATGGGCCCGATGCAGCGGCCAGGGGGAGGGGCCTGMCTCGCGCCACACCCCCATGCCCTGGGTGCGGTGCGCCAGCCGCGACCACTGGCCGATCTGGGCGTAGGTGGCGCCGGTGACCGGATCGCGATCGCCGGCCTGCACCGCCACGGTCGCATTCGGCGGCGGCAGGTCATCGTCATAGGACGCGCTCTTGCCCGACCAGGCGGGCAGATAGAATTTCGCGACGGTCCACGGCGACAGGCCGGCGGCCAGGTGCTCCGGGAAGGCGGCGGGATCGCCGGCCAGCTCGACGGCCTCCCGGCTCGCCTGCGTCATCGCGCGGTGGTGCCCGTGCTGGCCCGGAACGTCGAGGAAGGTCGGAATGACGATGTCGGGCCGCTCGGTCCGGATGGCGCGAACCAGCCGCTCCACCACCCGCTCATGGCCCCAGCGGCGCAGCGTGTCGATGCCGCTCTTGGAGAAGCCGAAATCATGTACCGGATCGTCCGGCCCGTGGCCGATCCAGGTGACGCCGGCATCGAGAACGCGGGCCGCTTCCTCCATCTCCCGGCTGCGCAGCGCCGCCAGGTCGCTGCCGCGCTCCGGCCCGGTCGCGTTCTGGCCGCCCTCGCCGCGGGTCGAGCACAGCAGCGCCACGCGAACGCCGTCGCGCAGCGACAGGGCGGCCAGCATGGCGCTGCTCTCGTCGTCCGGATGGGCGCCGGTGTCGAGCAGGGTGACGGTGCTCTTCAGCCGCGACAGGGCGCGATGGAGCTGCAGCACGCTCGGCTCGGCCATCTGGCGGCGGATGAGGGCCTCATCGGCGGGCATGGGACGATCCTCCAGAGTCTCGGGCGGTGTCACGGGCGCGAAGCACGGCGCCGAAATCGGGTGTCAGGGTTTCGAACACGGGCAGCGCCGCGGCGCCCAGCGCCGGCGTCAGCCCGCCGGTGGTGCCCCGCAGCAGGCGCGGGACCGTCCGGCCGGAGCGATGCGACACGGTGTTCGGCAACGGCCCGATCCTGGTGATCAGCCGGTCCAGCACGGCATCCGGCAGGCGTCCGCCGAACACGATGGCCTCGGGATCGAACAGGTTCTCGAGCATGCCGATGATGATCAGCAGCTTCTCGGCGGCGATCTCGATCCAGGCATYGAGCCGCGGGTCCCCGTCGCGGATCAGGGCGTCGACATCGGCCGCGCCGCCCAGCTGCTCGGCCAGTGAATGCAGCGAGGCGTAGCGTTCGAGACAGCCATGCCCGCCGCAAGGGCAGGGGCGGCCGCGCGGCTCGACCGTGACATGGCCCAGCTCCCCGGCATTGCCGAAGGCGCCGGTGTATGGCTGCCCCCCCAGCACCAGCCCGAGGCCGATGCCGGTGCCGAAATGGACCAGGCAGAAATCCCGCAGCTCGCGCGCGGCGCCGTGCAGCCGTTCGCCCACCGCCGCCGCCGTGGCGTCGTTCTCGACCAGGACCGGCAGCCCGATCGCCTCGCCGAGGAAGGCGGCGGCATCGATTGCCAGCCAGCCGGGCATGGCGGTCGGGCCGACCGAGCTCAGCCCCTCGATCCCGAAAGGGCCCGGCATGACCACCCCGGCGCCGAGGATAGCGGCGCGGTCGACGCCGGCCGAGCTCAGCAGCGCATCGATCTCGCGCCGCAGGCACGGGCCGATGGCGGCGGGGGTGGGGTCGTCGAGCGCAGACGTGCGGCTCGCCAGGACGCGCCCGGCCAGATTGACCAGGATGGATTGCTGGAACCGCGGCGCGATCTCGACGCCGATGGTGAAGCCGCCATCCGGATTGACCTCGTACTCGATCGGCGGCTGGCCCCGCCCGCTGCGCCGGCGGCCGGCATCGCGCAGCAGCCCTTCGGCCAGCAGCGCGGCCGTGATGTTCGACACGGCCTGCGTGGTCAGGGCGGTGCGGCGCGCGATCTCGGTGCGGCTGACCGTGCCCTGCAGCCGCACGGTCTCCAGCACCACCCGGCGGTTGTAGGATCGGGTCTTGCCCGAATTGTTGCCGATCGCCATGCGGCCCGTCTCCCCGGAGTCTCCGGTACAGGGTGCTGCGGCCATTACAATAATTCAACTGTGTTGAGTTATTGACTCGGACTTTCGGCCCGTGTTCGACTGGGAACGAGACCAATGGGGCTTCGGTCCCCGAACAAGACAGGGATGGAGGAGGGGAGATGGCACGGTTCGGCGGCATCCGGCGCATGGCGCTGGCGACGGCCTTCGCGCTCGGCCTGTGCGGCGCGGCTTCGGCGGCGCAGGCGGTCGAGATCGAATACTGGCAGTACTTCTACGATTCCCGGGTCAAGGCGATCGATACGCTGATCGCGAAGTTCGAGGCCGACAATCCCGGCATCACGGTCAAGCACACCAACTTCCCCTATGCCGACTACCAGACCAAGGTCGCGGCCGCGATCCCGGCCGGCGAAGGGCCGGACGTGGTGCAGCTGTTCTACGGCTGGCTCGACAATTTCGTGGCGGCCAAGCTGATCCAGCCGCTGCCGACCGACACCTTCCCGCATGACGCCATCGAGGCCGATTTCTTCCCGATGGTGAAGGCGATGAAGCGCGGCGACGACTATTACGGCCTGCCGACGGCGGTCCGCTCGCTCGCCATCTTCTGGAACAAGCGGCTGTTCGAGGACGCTGGGCTCGACCCCGAGAAGGCCCCGGCCAATCTCGACGAGTTGGTCCAGTTCGCCCAGAAGCTGACCAAGAAGGACGACGGCGGCAACCTCACCCAGGTCGGCATCACCATGGACATGAACGGCCAGGACCACCAGTGGTGGCGCGAGGTGCTGGTCCGCCAGTTCGGCGGCGAGCCGTATCTGAACGACTACAAGACGGTGAACTACGCCGATGCGGCCGGCGCCAAGGCGCTGCAATACTATCTCGACTTCCAGACCAAGTGGGGCGTCAGCCAGCTCGGCTTCATGGATGAGGGTCAGGCCGCCTTCAAGGCCGGCCGCGCCGGCATGACCATCGATGGCTCGTTCCGCCTCGGCTCCTTCGACGCCGTGCGTGGGCTGAAATACGGCGTCGCCGAGCTGCCGGCCGGGCCGGACGGCACGCGCTCGAACTACGCCAGCTACTGGGTGAACGCGATCACCACCAAGGCCCAGGGCGAGAAGCTGGAGGCGTCGAAGAAGTTCCTGGCCTTCCTGACCTCGCCCGAAGCCATGCAGATCTGGCTCGAGACGGTGGGCGAGCTGCCGGCCCGCCGGTCGGTCGCGCTCAGCGACAAGAACATCGCCAACCCGGTCTATGCCCCCTTCATCAAGGGCCTCGACTACGCCCACACCACGCTGTTCGTGGATGAGTCGGCGGAGCGGCAGGTGTCGATGGACATGGTCAATCGCGTGGTGCTGCAGAACCAGCCGGTCGACGCCGCCCTGGCCGAGGCCGCCAAGGCCGAGCAGGAGATCCTCGACCGCCATTACCTGGCCAAGTGACCGGATCGGGACGCGGAGCGTGACGATGCGGGAAACGGCATGGGGGCCGGCATGAGATCCCCCGTCGCGGGCCTGTCGGTGAGGGCCAAGCAGGTGGTCTGGGCCTGGAGCTTCCTGGCCGTGCCGGTGCTGTTCTACGCCGTCATCCGGTTCTGGCCAACGCTGGACGCCTTCTGGCTGTCCTTCACCGACTGGAACCTGCTCGGCACCCCGAATTTCGTCGGGTTCCGGAACTATATCCGGCTGGTCCAGGACCCGCTGTTCTGGAAGGTGTTCGGCAACACCTTCCTGTACCTGCTGATCGGCACGCCGCTCAGCCTGGTGATCGCTTTCGTCGTGGCCTACCAGCTCGACAAGGTCCGCGTCATGCACGGCTTCATCCGGGCGCTGTACTTCCTGCCGTTCCTGACCACGGCGGTGGCGATGGCCTGGGTGTGGCGCTGGTTCTACCAGCCGGTGCCGATCGGCGTGTTCAACAACGCCCTGGCCAGCATCGGCCTGCCGCAGCAGCCCTTCCTGCGCTCCACCGTCCAGGCGCTGCCGGCGGTGCTGGCGCCGGCGATCTGGGCCGGCCTCGGCTTCCAGGTGGTGATCTTCATGGCCGGGCTGCGGGCGATCCCGATCAGCTACTACGAGGCCGCGCGGGTCGACGGCGTGTCGCGCTGGACCATCCTGTGGGAGATCACGCTGCCATTGCTCAAGCCGACCTTCGTGTTCCTGGTGGTGTTCAGCTCGATCGGGTTCCTGCGCATCTTCGACCAGGTCTACAACATCACCCTGAACGATCCGGGCGGCCCGCTGAATTCGACCAAGCCGCTGGTGCTGATGATCTACCAGACCGCGTTCCGCTCCTTCGACATGGGCTATGCCGCGGCGCAGACCGTGATCCTGTTCCTGGTCCTGCTCGCCATCTCCATCGTGCAGCTCCGCATCCTGAGGAGCCGCTGATGGCGACCGCGACCCTGATCATGGGGCGGCGGATCCGGCCCGGCCGGGTGGTGGCCTGGACGCTGCTGCTGATGGGCGGGATCGTCATGGTGATGCCGATCCTCTACATGTTCGCCACCTCGTTCAAATTCCCGCATGAGGTCGGCGAGCTGTCGCTGATCCCCAAGGAGCCGACGCTCGAGAACTACATCTATGTCCTCGGGGACGGGCGCTTCTTCCGCTGGTTCCTCAATTCGCTCGGCATCGCCGTCATCGTCACCCTATCGAACGTCTTCTTCGACAGCCTGGTCGGCTACACCCTGGCCAAGTTCCGCTTCCGCGGCCGCTACGTGGTTTTCATCGCCATCCTGTCGACCCTGATGATCCCGACCGAGATGCTGGTGATCCCCTGGTACGTGATGGCGAAGACCTTCGGCTGGCTGGACAGCTACTGGGGCATCATGTTCCCCGGCCTGATGACGGCCTTCGGCACCTTCCTGATGAAGCAGTTCTTCGAGACGGTGCCGGACGACTTCCTGGAGGCGGCGCGGATCGACGGGCTGAACGAGCTCCAGATCTGGTGGCAGATCGCCATGCCGCTGGTGACGCCGGCCCTGTCGGCGCTGGCGATCTTCACCTTCCTGGGCAACTGGACCGCCTTCATCTGGCCGCTGATCGTGACCACCAGCAAGGAGCACTATACCGTTCCCGTCGGCCTCACGAGCTTCTCGTTCGAGCAGGGCGTCCAGTGGGAAGTGATCATGACCGGCGCCGCCATCGCGACGCTGCCGACCCTGATCGTGTTCCTGGTGTTCCAGCGCTACATCGTCCGCGGCGTGGTTCTCGCCGGGCTGAAGGGGTGATCATGGCGATCAAGGACGAAAGCCGCTTCCCGGCGCCGGTCTATGCCGAGACGGTGCTGGCGCCGCTGTTCGAGGGGGCGAAGCGGCACTATCGCGACCATTTCCAGCGCGTCGACCGCGCCCATCTGGTGATGCTGGCCGAGACCGGCGTGCTCGACGCCGCCACCGCCGCCGCCATCGGCGGGGCGTTGGTCGACATCGAGCGCGACCTCGATGTCGAGGCGCTGACCTATACCGGCGAGGTCGAGGACTTCTTCTTCCTGATCGAGGCCGAGCTGAAGCGCCGGCTGGGCGCCGACATCGCCGGCCGGCTGCACACCGGCCGGTCGCGCAACGACATCGACCACACCCTGTTCAAGCTGGCGCTGAAGGGGCGGATCGACACGCTGGCGGCCAAGACGCGCGGCCTGGCGCAAAGCCTGCTGGACACCGCCCGGCGGGAACGGGCGACGCTGATCGTCGCCTACACCCACGGTCAGCCGGCGCAGCCGACCACCTTCGGTCACTACCTGGCGGCGGCGATCGAGGTGCTGCTGCGCGACCTGGCACGGCTGCAGGCGGCGCGCGCCATCGTCGACCTCTGCCCGATGGGGGCGGCCGCGATCACCACCACCGGCTTCCCGATCGCCCGGCACCGCATGGCGGAGCTGCTGGGCTTCTCGGCACCGCTGCAGAACTCCTACAGCTGCATCGCCGCGGTCGACTACGTCACCTCGACCTATGCCGCGCTGGAGCTGATGATGCTGCATCTCGGCCGGCTGGTGCAGGACCTCCAGTTCTGGTCCAGCTTCGAGGTCGGGCAGCTCTACGTGCCGAACGCCTTCGTGCAGATCAGCTCGATCATGCCGCAGAAGCGCAACCCGGTGCCGATCGAGCATCTCCGCCTCCTGGCATCGCACGCCATGACCCGGGCGCGGTCGATGCTGACGGTGATGCACAACACGCCCTTCACCGACATGAACGACAGCGAGGGCGAGACCCAGGGCCAGGGTTATGCCGCCTTCGACCTCGCCGGCCGCGTGCTGGACCTGCTGTCCGGCCTGGTCGCCGCCGTGTCGATCGACGGCGACAAGGTCCGCCGCAACGTCGACCGTAGCTGCATCACCGTGACCGAGCTGGCGGACAGCCTGGTGCGGATCGAAGGCCTGTCCTTCCGCCAGGCGCATGAGATCGCCGCGGCCACGGCGAAGGCGGTGGTCGCCGCCGGCGCCAGCCTGGCCGAGGCCGGCTTCGCGCCCTTCGCGCAGGCCTTCGCCGCGACCTGCGGGCAGCCGTCCACCGTGGACGAGACCCAGTTCCGCGAGATCGTCTCGCCGGAGCATTTCGTCGCCGTTCGCGCCCGCTTCGGCGGCCCGGCGCCGGAGCCGCTGGACAAGGCCTTCGCCGGCTACGCCGCGGTGCTGGAGACGTTCGCGGCCAACGCCGCCACCGCGGCCGATCGCGAGAAGGGGGCGTCCGCCATGCTCGATTCCTGTTTCGACATCGTGCTGAAGGGTCAGGGCTGACATGGCCGACGTCTCGCTGCGCCGCATCGTCAAGAGCTACGGCAAGACCCCGGTCATCCATGGCCTCGACCTGGACATCGCCGATGGCGAATTCGTCGTGCTGGTCGGCCCGTCCGGCTGCGGCAAGTCGACCACGCTGCGCATGATCGCGGGGCTGGAGGAGATCGACGGCGGCGAGATCCGCATCGGCGGCCGCGCCGTCAACACGCTGGAGCCGAAGGACCGGAACATCGCCATGGTGTTCCAGAACTACGCCATCTACCCGCACATGACGGTGCGCCGGAACATCGGCTTCGGCCTGCGCAGCGCCCGGCTGCCGAAGGCGGAGAAGGACCAAAAGGTGGAGGAGGCGGGGGCGCTGCTGGGCCTGACCCCCTATCTCGACCGCCGCCCGTCCGAGCTGTCGGGCGGCCAGCGCCAGCGTGTCGCCATCGGCCGCGCCATGGTGCGCGACCCCGCGGTGTTCCTGTTCGACGAGCCGCTGTCCAACCTCGACGCCCAACTGCGCGGCCAGATGCGGCTGGAGATCAAGAAGCTGCACCAGCGCCTGGGCAGCACCATCGTCTTCGTCACCCATGACCAGGTCGAGGCGATGACCCTGGCGGACCGCATCGTGGTGATGCGCGACGGCCACATCCTGCAGGTCGGCAGCCCGGCCGAGCTGTACCACCGCCCGGCCAATGTGTTCACCGCGCGCTTCATCGGCAGCCCGCCGATGAACCTGCTGCCGGGGCAGGTCGCGGTGGTCGACGGGCGCACCGCGGTGGCGCTGGATGGGGGCGGGGCGGCGCCGCTGCCGGCGGCGGCCGCGGGTGTCGCGCCGGGCCGCCGTGTCCTGCTGGGTGTCCGGCCGGACGACCTGGCGCTGGCCGAGGGCCCGGCACCGGCCGATTTCTTGGTGATCGAAGGCGCGGTGTCGGTGGTCGAGCCGCTGGGGCCGGAAACCCTGCTGCATGTCGATGCCGACGGTGCCGCCGTGGTCGGCACCGCCCCGGGCCGGCGGCCGCCGCCGGTCGGCGGCACGGTGCGGCTGGCTGCAGCCAACGACACCCTCCATCTC